>JBEKJX010000395.1:0-3530 GCA_050011015.1 Smithella sp. | reverse complement strand
TTTTTTTGGAATACCGTTCCGTGAAAGCCTGAACCATCAGCGGAATGTCATCTTTGCGCTGTCTGAGTGGAGGAACTGTGATGGGGAAGACGTTGAGCCGGTAGTAAAGATCCTGCCGAAACTGGCCCAGGCGAACTTCTTCTTCAAGGTTTCGATTGGTCGTTGCTACAATCCGCACATCGACTTTGATGGTATGGGACGAGCCCAGACGCTCAAACTCGCTATGTTGAATCACCCGCAGAAGCTTTCCCTGCAAGTCCAGCGGCAATTCTCCGATCTCGTCCAGACATATGGTGGAACCATTAGCAACTTCGAATCGCCCCAGGCGCCTTACATCGGCCCCGGTAAATGCCCCCTTCTCCCGGCCGAATAATTCACTCTCAATCAAATTGCCCGGCAGTGCGGCACAGTTGACCGTGATCAATGGCTTCTCTTTCCGGAGACTCATGTTGTGGATGGCGGCGGCAATCAACTCTTTTCCCGTGCCGGTTTCCCCGAGAATGAGAATGGTTGTATCCGCAGGAGCAACTTGCTGTGCCCGATAGAGAACATATTTGAGACCATCACTCTGGCCGATAATTTTCTCAGATTGATGTTTCATTTTGTTTTCTTGACGGAAATAAATATTTTCCGCCTCGATTTTTTCTTTCATTGTTTTGATTTCAGAAAGAGCCATCCGAAGTTTAACCGTTCGTTCTTCTACCTGCTGTTCAAGCTTGTCGTGGGCTTTTTGCAGTGCCTTCTCCTCTATGCGCATCTCTTCATTACGCTTATTCTCCGTCAGGTCGGTAACAATCATGCACAACACACCGGGAATATCCGTGTGCTCCAGGTTGCTGATGGAAAGCAGGACCGGCACGGATTTTTCAGATCCGCGTTGCAAGGCTGCTTCCATCTTGCGTTTTCCTTTCAAATCCCGTTCCATCAATGTTTTAAATAATTTAATATCTGTTGATGAAAAGTACTGATAGATTGAAGACCCCGCTATTTTTTCCAGAGACCCTTTGACGATATTTGCAAAACGTTGATTACAGAAAAGGATCGTGCCGTCTGCACCCAGAGTAACGGCCCCTTCGTTCATGGTCTCGACCATGAGCCGGTATGGAAGGTCGGCGCCAGATAGTGTAAAAACCCGATCGCCTTCATCCGTTTTGACAACCAGACCATCCACTTCACCGCTCAGGATGGCGCGCAGAGTTTCCTCGGATTCCATCATCCGCTCTTTGAGTTCCTGCAATTCATCAAAAAGTTGCCGGCGTGTTTTATCCGCTTTTTTCATTGATTCGCTCTCATAAATTCCTGGATTTCAGATCGATGCCCACAAGAAACCTTTCCGTATCTGACATGTCGCCGATGAGTTTCCTCAGCGGCAGGGGGAGTTTTTTGATAAGCGTCGGCGTGGCAATAATCTGCTCACCTTTGGCCAGCTTGGGCTGCTGGTAGATATCGACCACCTCAAGTTCATAGCAGCCTTTCAGGTATTGTTCACAGAGTTTCCGGACATTGGTGATGGCCCGGGTTGACTTTGGGGTCATCCCTGTAACGTACAGCCGAAGAACATACTTTGCCCGATCCTGCTTAGCTGCCGCTTTTCCGAATTTCTCAGTGTTTGTTTTCACTTTTTTCATCTCCATAGCTGTTACTAAAATAAGTTACTGCTCAGGCAGACTGAATTCTGATTCCTGACCTCTAATTGCTGACTTATCATCCTGAAACAGAACTAATATCCAGTCCCACCAGTACGCGTTCCGTGTTGGCCAGATCGCCGATAATCTTTTTAATCGGCTCGGGAAGTTTCCTGACCAGAGTCGGGATGGCAATAATCTGGTCACCTTTGGCCAGTTGGGGCTTCTTTAAAAGATCAATTACTTCAATTTGGTATTTTCCAGCGAGGTGCTCATCGCAGATCTTCTTTAAATTAGCAAAAGCCGTAATCGATTTCGGGGTCTGTCCGGCTACATATAACCTCAGATTCCAGATTTCTTCTGTTGTATCGGTCTTTTTATTTCCTTTTACTGTTGCAGCCATTTTCAGCGTACTCTCCTTTCCCTCTTTTTTTTCGGACGCTTCACTTGCGGAGATGAAGGTTTTCCCTTGCGCAGATTAGCCATATCCAAGCGATCCTGGGCCAGCATAGCCTGTCTTTTTTGCTCTTCTTCCGCCATCAACTGTACCTCTTGTGTTTCCACATCAAACTCGGCACGAAGGGCGGCGATCTTTGTTTCCAGGGCATTTCTCTTGCGCTCCTGTTCGCGGAGCCTGCGTTCCGCTTCTCTCCGTGCTGCCAACTCATTGGCTTTTTCCCCGGCTTCCTGAGCGGCCCGGGCACTGCCGGTTAAGACCTCGCCGGAACCGGTATAGATGTCGATCAGGTCAATGCCCTGATTCGTAAGCAGGAACTCTTGAATCTGGTTGGAATGGGCCATGCCGCGGGACTTCAAAATATATAGGCCCCGGTTGCGTTCTCCGTTGAGTTCGATGTCCCGAAGCAGCAGCCACGTATCGATCAGAGAAGATATCTCTTCACTGGTGTGTTCAAGGCTGCCTCCAAAATGGGTGAGATCCGTAAGGAAAGTGGAAATCTTTTTCATCTTTAAATGGTCAATCAGGCGCGTCAATATGGATTTGACCTCTGATGTTGTTCCCGCGGCGCTCAGATTGCTGATCGGGTCTACAACAAAGACCCGTGGACTGAACTCATCGATCACTTTGTGGAATGTGACAAGATGCATCTCCAGGCCGTAAAGCGAAGGACGGGCTGAATGAAACTTGAGCAGACCCTTCTTCACCCATTTCGCGAGATCCATTCCGATGGAACCCATGTTCCGGATAATCTGGCTGGGCGATTCCTCGAAGGCAAAATACAGACAGCGTTCACCACGCCGGCAGGCGGCGTCGGCAAAGGTAGCCGCCAAGCTTGTTTTGCCTGTACCCGCTGTACCGGAAACGAGGACGGTGCTGCCCCGATAGAATCCTTTTCCTTCAAGCATGGCATCCAACTTGGGGATACCCGTAGCGACGCGCTCCGAGGATACGGAGTAGTCGAGTCCGAGAGAAGTGATGGGCAGGATAGACAGGCCGCTTTCGTCAATCAGGAAAGGATACTCATCGGCGCCGTGAGATGAACCGCGGTACTTGATAATCCGCAGACGGCGCGTGGAAATCTGCTCTTCGATGCGGAAGTCCAAAAGGATCACGCAATCGGCCACGTATTCTTCAAGCCCATAGCGTGTCAGGGTCTTGTCGCCGCTTTCCCCCGTAACGATGGCTGTAACGCCGCGTTCCTTCAACCAGTGAAAAAGCCTTCTGAGCTCCGCGCGAATGATCGCGGCATTGGACAGACCGGAAAAAAGCGCTTCGATGGTATCCAGAACAACCCGTTTTGCTCCGATGGAATCAATGGCGCTGCCCAGGCGGACGAACAATCCTTCCAGATCGTACTCACCCGTCTCCTCAATCTCGCTGCGTTCGATATAAACATGGTCAGTGGCGATGAGACCGCGCGACACCATGTCATTAAGATCGAATCC
>JBEKJX010000394.1:0-3863 GCA_050011015.1 Smithella sp. | reverse complement strand
GAGCGCAGCATCGGCGTCATCCTCTCCGGCATGGGCTCGGACGGCACGATGGGATTGCGGGCCATCAAGGAAAAGATGGGCGTGGCGCTGGTGCAGGAACCGGCCTCGGCCAAGTTCGACAGCATGCCCCGCAGCGCCATTGCGGCAGGTCTTGCCGACATCATCGCTCCGGCGGTGGATTTGCCCGGGAAAATTATCGACTATCTGAACCACACCATCTTAATCGCCAAAAACGGATTGCCTCTGGAAGAGAAGGACCAAAGCGCCCTGGAGAAAGTGTTCATCCTGCTTCGCTCCAAGACCGGCCACGATTTTTCCATGTACAAGAAAAACACAGTTTACCGCCGGATCGAACGGCGCATGAGCATTCACAAGATCAACCGGATTGCGTCTTATGTCCGCTATCTGCAGGAGAATTCCCAGGAGGTCGAACTTCTCTTTAAGGAGCTTTTGATCGGCGTAACCAGCTTTTTTCGCGACGATGCGGCATGGGAACAACTAAGGCTCAAGGTTATCCCGGCGCTGCTTAAAACCCGCGAAGCCCGGCAAACTCTGCGGGCCTGGTCGGCGGGCTGTTCTACGGGAGAAGAAGCATATTCGCTGGCGATTGCCTTCAAGGAAGCCGTCGAACAGGCCAAACCGGCAGAAAATTTTAAATTGCATATCTTTGCCACCGATCTGGACAGGGAAACAATAGACAAAGCAAGGCAGGGATTATATCCGGCCAATATCGTGGCAGACCTTTCTCCCCAGCGCCTGAAGCGGTTTTTTATCAATGTAGACGGCGGCTACCAGATTATAAAGGAAATTCGGGAAATGGTGACCTTCGCCACTCAGAATGTCGTTATGGACCCGCCCTTTACTAAACTGGATATCCTTGTTTGCCGCAATCTTTTAATCTATCTGACGCCGGAGTTGCAGAAAAAGATCCTGCATCTCTTCCATTACAGTCTGAATCCGGGCGGCGTCCTGTTTCTGGGAAGCTCGGAGACCATCAGCACCTTCACTCATCTCTTTGCGCCGCTCAATATCAAGACGCGGCTTTTCCGGCGGCTCGAATCAGTCCTGCCAGCCGAAACACAGGTATTTCCAGTTTCATTTTCCCCCGCCAAGTCGGGAGTTTCCAAGGAGTTAACGATGTTGAAATCTGTAACCAATCTGCAATCATTAGCCGACCAGCTGCTCCTGCAGAAATTTTCCCCGCCTGCCGTTTTAGTCAATGACAAGGGGGACATACTCTATATCAGCGGGAAGACAGGTAAATATCTGGAGCCCGCAGCCGGTAAGGCCAACTGGAATATTTTCGCCATGGCCCGTGAAGGGCTTCGTTTTGATCTCGGCAGCGCCTTCCAGAAAGCCCTCAGGCAAAAAGGAACGGTTACCGTCAAGGGCCTGACCATCGGCGAAAACGGCGGTACGCATATAGTTGATATCACTGTCAAGTCCATTCAGGAGCCGGAGGCGCTGCGGGGAATGGTCATGATTGTTTTTACCGATGGGGAGATTTCCCCGGCAAAGAAAACGAAGGCTGGCGCAAAGACTGCGCCTGCCGGCCATGCCCGGGTTCTGGAACTGGAGCAGGAAGTGAGGCATCTGCGCGAAGAACTTCAGACGACCCGCGAGGAAATGCAATCTTCGCAGGAAGAGCTCAAATCCGCCAACGAGGAACTGCAATCCACGAACGAGGAGTTGCAGTCCACCAATGAAGAACTGACCACCTCCCGGGAAGAAATGCAATCCATGAACGAAGAATTGCAGACGGTCAACGCCGAACAGCAATCCAAAATGGACGAGCTTTCATGGATTAACAACGATATGAATAATCTGCTCAACAGCACGGAAATAATCACCGTGTTTTTAGACAACGATCTGCATGTCCGGCGCTTTACTCCCGGTGCGGACAAAATCTTCAAGCTGATTCCGGGCGATGTGGGACGGCCGCTTTCCGATATCGTCAACGATCTGCTCTATCCCCGGATGACCGAAGAAGCGCGGGAAGTGCTGCGTACGCTGGTCTTTTCGGAGCGGCAGGTTGCCACTGCCGATGGGCGCTGGTTTTCAGTGCGCATCATGCCTTACCGTACCATGGATGACGTTATCGGCGGCGTGGTAATCACCTTTTCGAACATCACCGCGGCCAAGGTGCTGGAAACCGAATTGCGCGAGGAGATTGCCAGGCTAAAACAGAGGCACCAGGTTAAACACTGAAACAAAGGGGGTAACCATGAGCGCCACCAAAGACAAGAGCAAGTCAACAGCGGATGAACTTCGCCGCCAGGCGGAAAAGCGGTTGCGAGAGAAGAAAGAAAAATTGCCGCTGACCCGGAGCAAGGAAACTGCACAGAGACTGGTCCACGAGCTTGAGGTCCACCAGATCGAACTGGAAATGCAGAATGCAGAACTGAAACGGGCACAGGAAGAACTTGAATTATCTCGCAACAAATATCTCGAACTCTACGACTTCGCGCCTATCGGTTATTTCACCTTTGACGCGCAGGGACGGATAAAGGAGGTCAATCTTACCGGCGCCAAAATTATGGGTGTCGAGAGGCAGGGGCTGATCAATAAATCCTTTGCCGGTTTCATTGCCGATGCAGACGGAAAAGAAAAGTTTCTGAAACATTGCCAAACGGTACTTCAGAAAAAAGAGGAACAGACCTGCGAAATACGGCTGAAGAAAAAAGACAGCACAGATTTCTGGGCGCAGCTCCAAAGCATCGCGCAGGAAAATACCGAAGAGAAGGCCGGTGATATACAGACCATGATCATGGATATTACCGACCACAAGAAGGCGGCCGCAAGGATCGAGCATCTTTCTTCCTTTCCCGAACTCAATCCCAATCCGGTCATCGAGGCAGATTTGAAAGGAGAGATAATTTACTGCAACGCGGCAACCATTAAGATGTTGAAGAAGTTAAATGTTCCGGAAGACGGCCGCCTGTTTCTCCCGCGGGATCTGACCGACATAATAAAAAAGCTGGGACGGGAAAAAGAGGGGCGATACGAAATCGTGGAGGTGGAAATAAACGGCAGGGTGTTTATTGAAAGCATCACGATGCCTCCCCAGATGAATGTAATGCGTATCTATGCGAGGGATATAACCAAGCGCAAAGAAGCGGAGAATGCGCTGCAAAAAGCCCACAACGAACTGGAGCAGCAGGTAGAAGAGCGGACGATTGAACTTCAGACGGCTCTTGCTGAAATCAAAGTAATGAAGGACCTGCTCGAGGCCGAGAATATTTACTTCCGTCAAGAGAGCAAAATGAAATATCAATCTGAAAAAATTATCGGGCAGAGTGATGGTCTCAAATATCTTCTCTACAGGGCACAGCAAGTTGCTCCTGCGGATACAACCATTCTCATTCTCGGGGAAACCGGCACGGGAAAAGAGTTGATAGCAGCCGCCATCCACAACATGAGTCTCCGGAAAGAGAAGCCATTGATCACGGTCAACTGTGCCGCTCTGCCGGGCAATTTGATTGAGAGTGAATTGTTCGGCCGGGAGAAGGGAGCATTTACCGGGGCCGATAGCCGGAGGCTGGGGCGATTCGAAGTTGCTAATGGTTCCACCCTATGTCTGGACGAGATCGGGGAATTGCCGCTGGACTTGCAGGGAAAGCTGCTCCGGGTGATTCAACATGGCGAGTTTGAGCGTCTGGGCTCGTCCCATACCATCAAAGTCGATGTGCGCATCATGGAAACAACCAATCGAAACCTTGAAGAAGAGGTCCGCAAAGGCCGGTTTCGGCAGGATCTTTACTACCGGCTCAACGTCTTCCCCATCACAGTTCCTCCACTCAGACAGCGCAAAGATGACATTCCGCTGATGGTTCAGGCTTTCACGGAACGGTATTCCAAAAAAA
>JBEKJX010000393.1:0-6237 GCA_050011015.1 Smithella sp. | reverse complement strand
GCTGGATCGAAGAGGCCCTGCTCCTTTTTGAGGGCACCCTGAGTCGTGGCCTCGCGCAGCTTCAGCGCGTCGAGCAGCCTCTCCATGGCCACTTTGTGGCTGACGATCCCGAGCTCCTCCTCGCTGTGGATCTGCTGCTGGGTGCGCTCAAACTCGAGGTTCGCGCTCTCGATCGTCGCCTGGGCCGTTTCATGGGCGGCAGAGACCCGCATCTCCCGGACCCGGTTATAGTCCTCGAGCGCCTTTTTGGCCTGATCCTCCTGGCGCTTCTGCGCTTCGGCCTGCTCTTTTTGTTCAGCCTCAAAGGTTGCGTTTAGCTGCTCCTTACCCAGCGCCGCAATCTTCTCCTTGGCCTGCTCTAGCGCGAGTCCGTTTTCGATCACGCGCAACTGTTCGCGTTCGGCCTCTGTGCCCTCCCTGGTGGTTTCGGCCTTCAGGTTGTTCAGCGCGATCTGCTTATCCATGGCCGCGATGATTTCCTGCTCCGGGGCCAGCTGGGCATCGGCGGCGTGGGCGGCCTCAATCTGGGCCCTGGCGATCTGCTCGGGAAGATTGTCGGATGCCGCCCTGGTACCCTTTCCTTCGCCGGTCAGCTCCTCATGCTTGGCCTGGGCGTCGCGCAGGCGCATCTGCTCTTCGATGGCCGCGGTCTCTTTTTTGGTGTCAGCGACCAGCAATTCAGTTGCGGTGATCTCATTGTTGAGCTCATCCGGCTCGGTGCTGAGCATGCGCTCGACCCGCAGATCGTGCAGCTTCTTTTCCTCGACGACCGTGAAGCTCTTCGTTTCGGCCAGCTGCGCTTCGAGCGAGATGGCCTTCTCCATCCAGAGCGCGTGCTGCTCGAGGTCGATCTGCTCCTGGCGCGTCCCGGTTGTGGTGGTCAGCCGCTGCAGCGTCGAGCCGGCCAACGTCTGCATTTTGAGAAGCGACTCCTCCTTATCGATCAGCCCCTGCAGCTTCCCGTTCATTTTGTCGGCCTCGACCATAGCCTGGTCGATCGCCTCCTTCATGGCGTTGGGGTTCGGCATGTGCTCGAGCTTCGCGTTGGCGGCCTCGATCTTGTCAGCCTCGAGGCTGGTCTCGTCGATCAAACTGCGATAAGAGGCGTCCAGTCCTGAGAGCTTCAACTCGAACTCACGCGCAGCTTCGCCGCCCAGGTCAAAGGCCTTGTAGATCGCGGCGCCGAGCTCATAGAGCAGGAAGGTGCCGGCGGCGAAGATCGCCACGGGAACCATGCTCGCGAGCAGGGGTCCGAGCACAGAGGATCCGGACGCCAGCTTTACCAGTCCCATCTCCATCATGTGGGCGGATCCAGTCATGGCGCCCATGCTGACTCTGGCGGCGCCCATAGCCTCGGCGTGGCTGTACGTGGCCGCAGTGTCGGCGGCCTGAGCGGCTGTGTCCGCGACCGTGGCGGCTGTGCCCTCGACCTGGGCCGCGGTGAGCGCCTCGACCGACGCCTGAGCTGCAGAGTTGGCAGCGGCGTATTCGGCGATGATCGCCGCAGCCTGAGTGTTCCCGGCTTCAGCGGCAGCCCCGAGCTCGATCTGGGCCTGGGTAAGCAGCCTTGTAGCTGCAGTGGCCTTCGCCTGGGCGGTGGCGATCTGGTCAGCGGAGGACTTGACGGCTGCGGTCGCCTCGGCTACGCCCGGCCCCACGCCGGAAGCATCAGCCGTGATTACTACCCTGAGCTCGTCTGCCATTGCTTTTTCACTTCCTCTATCATCTTGAGCTGGTCCGGAGTGCGCAGGAAGGCCGGCATTTCGACCAGCTTTTTGATCTTCTTGCGCGCCGGCAGCTGCGCCAGCGCTTCCGAATTCATCCTAGCAGCCTCGCGAACTGACGGCCGCGGACGTGGCTCGTCCTCGCTCGCCGGCGATTTATATCCCAGGTGAGCGGCCAGGAGCACGTCGATTGGGGGATGGTTCAGGATGAAGCGATCGAGCAGCCAGAAGTCGGTCAGCAGCACGGCACGCACCCGGTCCAGGGGGATGTGATGCCAGTGCACCAGAGATCCGATGATGTAGGAGAGGTCTACCCGGCGGCCGGGGCGCCCGGCTCCGGGGCGTTTTTTTCCTTCCTCCGATTGAAGCCGTTCACTTCGTTTCCGGCTTCGAGGAGGAGCTGAAAGGGCGGATCGCCGCCTTCCGGGTCAAAGGCATGGACGCTGCGCACCCAAGCCTCCGTCCCGTGCTCAAGATCGCCGGCGGCGCGAATCGATGCCGCGATCATGGCGATGTTAAATTTACGTCCCGTTTTGCCGCTGAGGTCGACCTCCTCGAGGTCGCCAACGGTGATGGTGGCCAGCTTGATTTCCTGGCCCTCGATGAGAACCGGCTTCTGCATCGTCTTTCCTTTCAGTTGTATGCACCGAACTTAACGCATTACGTTCAGTAGGGAGTTTTAGAACGCCTGGTAGCTATAGAACGGCACTCCGTTCGGCCCGGCGAAGCCCTCATAATCGACTGAATACATGGCATAGTCCTCGAGTTTTGAGGCCACGTCGATCTTGCCGAGGCGCACGTTCGGAAGGTAAAAGCCGATGCCACCGCCCTCATAGGGAAACACCAGGTTCAGGCCGACGATGGGGCCGTAGCCCATCGGGTGAGATTCGGCCGTTAGCGTCGATCCCTGGGTTGCGCTGGTCCAGCTGTAATTGATCAGCATCGGCGCGCCGGAGTCGGCCGCGGCGAAGCTGTATTTTCCGCCGGCGCCCAGGGCATAAGTGCCTTGGGCTGGCAAGCCTTCATCTGTCCAGACGACCGTTCCGTCGGTGACCGTCCCGCCGATATCGCTGAACGTCGGCAGCGTGGCACCGCTAGTGCCGGCTGTCGTCACCTTCTGGATGTGCCCGGCGGCATCGATCGTGATTGCGCCCAGGGCATAGGCCGTCAGCGTCACCCAGGCCACGCCCACGGCGACGCGCGTCAAAGCCACGCCGGTGTTCAGGTAGGCGACGCCATAGTCCGTGGAAAAGGTCGTGTTATTGGTGGCGGTGATCAGGAATGGAGTCGAAGCAGGAACGTTCTGCTGTTCGCCGGGGAATTCGGTGGTCAAGGTCGAGCCCGCGGCCGTTGCGTCGCCCGTGAAAAGCTGCGAGATCAGCAGGTTAGAGATCTGCGCGAACTCGAAGCTGCCCTTGATCGTGCGCTTACCGATCGCGGTGTCGACCGCCCACTGGCTGATTCCATAGAGCGACTTGATGTCAGCTCCGAGCGTCAGTTTCACGTTTTGGAGCACGCCCATGCCGGTCGGCGTCGGATTCGGGGCGGGGTTGCCCGAGGTGGGCTGCGGTGTCGCCAGCGCGACGCCAGATCCAAATTGCAAGCCTGGAACCTGCATGACTCAACTCCTTCGCCGGCGTCCTTTTGAATTTTCAGGCGCTGGGAGAGCGCCCGTCAGAACCATTCTACTGCCCACTCAAAATCGAGATCGGGAACACCAGGGCGCTCCGGTTATTCTGCAGGCCCTCGTTCAGGAGGATGCGCCCCTTCACTCTTGCATGATACACAACGCCTCCGAGCGTCTGACGCTGGCCGCCCAGGAGCGGAACCACCGTGGTGCCGTCAGCCTTGAGCGTCTGCTGCTGCAGCTGGTAGAGGACGGCGTCCCGGAGGTTGTTCAGCAGCGTCGAGGCGATCGCGTTCTGGCCGCCGGTGATTTCGGCGAGCACCACGGCAGCGCAGTGAAGCTCATATTTGGGCAGCGCGATCGCGTTCTCAAGCACGTCCTGCTCGCCCTCGATCTGCCAAAGTCCCGGCAGCATGGCCGCCGAAATGGCGTCGCGTTGCGGCAGCCGGCGCCCGGTCGCTGGGGGGTTCACAAAGACCGGCGTTCCGGACGGTGACCAGGGCGGCGTCAGTTGGGTCTGCGAAAGCAGGTTATACAGATTCTGGAAGATGGTCTCGGTCGCCGTCATGCCGCTATCACCCCCGCCAGCGCCTCAGTGATCTGAGCGCGCACCGTTTCCTCTACCTGGCCGAGCGACGTCCACATGTAGGCAAATTCCTTGGACGGCGGATGGTGGACGTGCGCTGCGAAATGCTCGCCGCCGCCGTTAACCCAATGCAGCGCATGCGGCAGGCGCCCCTCGATCAGAGCGATCGATTCCTCGGCCGAGAACATCGACTCCTTGCCAGCGCCGCCCTCGGGCCCAAGGTGCTCGGCGAACCGCGCCTCCAGGGGAAAAATGTCGTACCACTCGGTCCCGCCGAACTCAAGGACCATGCCCACCAGGTGTTCGAAGCTGCCAGTGTCCGGGATCTCGCACCAGACGCTGGCTGTCCGCCCGACCCGTACGACCGCGGAGAGCACCACCGAGGAGGAAAGCAGCCCAGTGCGCGCATGGATGATTCCGCCGGTCATGTTGTACATGATCGCCTCGTAGAGCGATTCCCCAGCCAGGCCCACGGCGTCAGCGACGGCGTCCATCAGCAGCTCGCCCTTTTCGACCAGTAGGTCGGCAACCTCTTCGCTGTTGATGGTGTACGCCAGCTTCATACGAGAAACCGCATCTTATAGCGCTCGATAACCATTGCCGAGCCTATTTCGACCTCGAGGCGGGAATAGGCCGTGGTGCCCACGCCGGGCTGCATCTGGGAGCTCTGCCCGATCCAGCTGCGCTTCCGGTACATTTCCGCCACCAGCCGGCCAGCGGCCTCCTGGAGGTCAAAGGGCGCCGCGCCATAGGCGTAGCTGAAGTTCATGGCGACGCCAGCTTGGGCTGAATTAAACGTGTAGACCGCGAGCGGGGCAACATTCCACTGCGGCGCCACATACTGCATTGCCCCCGGCGCACTGGCTACAGCCTCGAGCGGCGTGCCGTCGGCCAAGGTGACGCCCTGGTCGGCCCAAAATGTAGCCTTGTTGGCGACCGCGACCGTGTAAGGACCGGGCGGCACTGGCACCGTGTTGCCTTCAGCGGCCGCGTTGACTGTATAGCCGGCCTTGTAGCCCACCAGGACGTTTTGGAGGCCCTGTGCGAAACGATAGGGCGCCTGGCCTAACGGTGGCGCCGAGCCGTAGCTGCCCCAGCTGGTGGGTGCGACCGACCAGCGATCGTCGGGCAGCGCTGGACCAAGGCCGTTCTGGCTGCCGATCAGGCCGATAAAGGCTTGAGATCCCTCGGTGTCGATCACGTAGCCAGCCTGCTGATAGTCCGGCGAGGCGGGAATCGTTATGCCATTGATCGAGAGTGAGCTCACCGCCAGGATCGGGTAATTGCGCAGGGCCAGCTCGAGCGAACCGTTTCCGTTATACCGCTCTTTGTACGCGCGAACGCCCGAAAGGAAACCGCGGCCGGTCCTGGTGAGGATGTTCTGGCTGTAAGCCGTAATCTCGGCCTGCACCAGGCTGGCGTCAGTGCTCGGGTCCTGGTTCAGGATGGCATTTACAGCCGCTACTGACGTGAGATCGATGACGTTCGGCATCAGCCACCTGAATCAAAGGGTTGCCGGGGATCCTCCCAGATCCCCGGCCTGGAATTGCGCCGCGCCGGAAGCAACGCACCTCCATTGGCTAGAAGAGGTTCGCGGCGCCGAATTTCCCGAGGCCCTTGATGTAGGCGATCAGGTTGGGCGTCTTGACTGCCAGGACCTCTTCCGAAAACACGCCGAACGGATACTTGCGGCTGGTTTGCGCGAACTCGATGCCGTACGTGTCGCGGCGGGTGAAGACCCCGCGCGTCTCGCCCAGCCGGCTATTCGAGTAGGTTTCCTGCAGCTGGTCGACGTCAAAGAGGATCGTGCCCGCCGGCAGATACGGGTGCTGGATGACGTCGACGAACTCGCCGCCCGGCAGACCGTAAATGTTGTGGTACTTGGCGATCCGCCCGTTGACCTGGATGCCGCTGCCGTCGCCCTCTGGGCCGCCGCCTGGGAAGAAATAGTTCAGGGCGGTGGAGCTTGAGGCGCCGACCATGAAGGCCGACCGGAAGGCCGGCACCTGATCGGTCGACAGGTAGATCTTCGTCGGGCCGGTCAAAGCCGCCTGCTGGATCTGGAACAGGATCGAATCGATCTCCTTGATCGATCCCACCAGGCCGCCGTTTGTCAGGCCAGCGCCGTGGTTATCCCAGCCTCCAGGCAACGCGGTGCCGAAATCGTTCAGGTTGAAGGTCGCCGTCGGCAGGCCGGTGGTGTAGTTCGAGTTCGCGGCGATGGTCAGCAGGCCGTCCATATCCAGCTGGTTCGTGCTGAGATCGGTCGCGAAGCCGGCGTAGCCGCCGGTGCCGGCATA
>JBEKJX010000392.1:0-2847 GCA_050011015.1 Smithella sp. | reverse complement strand
ATCACCGGTAATGAATAAATGAAATGTCTTTTATTCATGATTGGAACCTTGATACATGATAGTCTTTTCAACGCTTTGGAACACTTCCACCTTAAGAACATGTTTTAGATTATATCACAAAATTATTTAATGAAGAAGGGATTAAGGGGTGAGGCCTCAACTATTGTCAATGATTGAGGCCCCACCCCTGGTTTAATGGTTCTAATGTCCGGCTCTAGATGCAGACGTTACGAGGCAGGCAAACACGACTCCCGCGTTGGAGCGATGTACCCATCACCTGATCCTTTCAACCGCTTAGTCATCGTCGCCGTCATGCCGGAAGTTTTGCGCCTTGTTCTTGTCAAACATGGCAAATGCGCTGACCCGGAGCTTAGGCATCTTTGCGTTTGGTCCCTTGGCATCCCTCCAGAGGACCTCATTGAGGATCCGGTACGGAGCAGCATCGGCAACCCTCCAGTTCATCTTGCTTGAGAGCACGGCCAGCCGTAAACGGGGATCCCTGGAATTATACGCCGAGAGATTCGGATTTACTTCGCCAATGATGTCCGCCGACGGCAGTATGGCAGTGTATGCCGCGCTGTTATCCGGAGCGGCGCCCCAGCCGCCCATGATGGGGTTGGAGAAGTGGTCGTACTGGCTCATGGGAGATAAGCCGAGCAGAAGCTCTATACTCTTTAACACGCTGTTCGTGTCGTAGAAACGGGAATCCACGGTCCCCCTTTTGATCCAGGGACTAATGACCTGGCAGAAAGAACGATGGGTGTCGACATGATCGTCGCTGAACTGCGCGTCGTCTTCTATGACGAAGATCACGGTGCTTTTCCAAATGGGGCTATTGCTCACGGCTTGCACCAGCTCACCCACGGCGTAGTCATTGTCTGCCATCATCGCCCTCGGAGAGCCATTTTTCGGATTTAGCCCCATGGTGTGATCCCGCATGAAGCGCACCATCATGAAAGCCGGAACGCTGTTGCCCGTGGGGTCCTGCTTCAACATCTCCTGGAACTCGCGGTTCCACTCCGAAAAACGGCTTGGCTGCGCTTGTATGGGCGACTTCTGGGATGCGTAGCAGCCTGTGCCTGGATTCCCATTCGGGCAAGGTAGTTTCCCGGTCGTTAGTCCCAAGTCTGCGGCCTGGAAACCGTATTTTACCCAGGCGTCGCTATCGGCATAGCTGAAGTCAAACTTGCGGTAATCATAGTCGCTCAACCCGGCAACCTCACCGGTGGGAGTCGGGATGTGTCCGGGAGGGGAGAGATTGGGCTTATTCGGATAATTGTCCGGTATCGATTGATAGTTGTTCCCCGGGTACGTCTTTGCCGCGGCTCCCGACGACAGGAAGAAGCCGTAGTTGCGGTAGGTGAGCCCGGCGGCTTTGACGCCATCCCATATATATCCGCCCGGCGCTTGTGCAACATCCGGGATGCCCGGTACGGGCTGGCCCGAGGGGGAGAGAACGTTCCCATCCTGATCCCTGGCCGGGTAACCGCCTGTGATATAGCCGTTAACCTGTCCCTCGAAAGCATAATTGATTTGGTACGTGGCAAGGGAAAGCTGGTATATATAAGGGATGCTTTTAATGGTGAAAGCATTTGCCACACTTTGAGTGCACCATACCCAGCCTTCACCGCTCACCGGAGCATTGTTGTAGAAATTGTCCAGAAGGATGAAGCGCTCTGCCAGAGCGTGCTGGTTCGGGGTAACCTCCCGCCCGTAGATGGTCAGAAAGGGGTCCCCATTACCCCGGCGGAGATCGCCGAGAACCTGATCGTAGCCGCGGTTTTCCTTTATGATGTAAATCACATGCTTAATCTTGCCCGATTTGATGCCGATGCCGGCCAAAATTCCATCGGCAGAACTCCCCATTGCAGGCGTGTTCTGGTTGTTCTGGATTACTTGAGCCGTCGATTGAGGAAGCGTCGGTATCGCCTGGGTCAGGTCGATTCGGGAGACATTCCCCGGAATGGAATTAAGAACATAGCCCGGACCCGGAGGCCCCACCCATGATGGGATTTGAGGGGGGGTGCCGAAATTGATTGCTAAGACGTCCGGATTGAGATAGTCAAGCTGGGGATTGGGATTCATGGCCTTCGTTCCCCAACCGTTTACGACCAGCAGCGCTTTGCCGTCCGGAGTGGCGGCAAGGGCCGTGGGATACCATCCCACCGGAATGTAGCCGCTCAACTGGTTCGTCCTCGTATCGATGACGCCGACCGCGTTGAAGTCGCCAAGTGATGCGTAAAGGGTCTTCTCATCAGGAGAGAGGGCAAGGCCTGAAGGGGAGACGCCGGGGAGACTGCTGACATTGGACGGCCGCAGCAGCACCGTGGCTGTAACATTAAGCTGATCATTGACAACGTTAACCACCGATATCGTATCGCTCCCGGCATTGGCTATATACAAAAGGGTCTGTGCTTTATTGAGAAGCAGAGCCGAGGGATGAGTGAAGTTCGGGATTGGGTTCGGGTTCGGGATTGTTGAGACCAACGATATGTGGGCCGGGTCGGCAGTATTCAGGACATAGACACAGCCGTCCCGCTGACTGGCGACGTAGGCTCTGGTTCCGTCGGATTTTGCGGCTACAGCATAGGGGAAGGATGGCGTGTTCGTGATTGCCGCGTCCATGAATGTGTAGCCTCCAAGCTTTAAGCCGTTGCTTACATTGTAAATCGAGAACTTGGATGCCGGTTGAGAGTTGGCCCCCAGAGTGACGGAAAAGTAATTTGTCATGTAGATGGATCCGTTCACCAGGGCAATACCCACCGGCTGCTCAGTAGGCATGTACGGTTTGTAAGGGTTCGGGAGAGGGTAAGGGTTAGCGGGGATGGTCATTGGCTGCTGGGTTAG
>JBEKJX010000391.1:0-4398 GCA_050011015.1 Smithella sp. | reverse complement strand
GAACAGCTGAATCAGGTAACCCAGCAGAACGCGGCCAATGCCGAGGAGTCTGCCAGCGCGGCCGAGGAGATGTCCTCACAGTCCGAGGAAATGCGCAGCATGGTAGCCAGTTTTAAGCTTACCGGCTCAGGTGAATTTACCCATGCCCTGCGATCAGGCAGTCAATCCGGGCTTTTGTTGCATAATGCCGGTCTCCAAGGAAAAGGTGGCATGACCGTAGAGGGCCTTCATCCCGATCCCCGCAAGGTGATTCCCCTGGACGAAAAGGATCACAGCATGTTGAAAACGTTCTAAAACAGGATTATTAGACACAGCGCTACGCAGAGTAACTGGCCACGTGTAATGCAGGCATTTTTATGCAGCGGATGTCCTCATTATAAATGTAACGTTGGAAAACATGAATAACGCAAATGCAGTTAATAAAAATAAGTCCATAGCAATTGATCATTGTGCGGGGAAATATCTGATTTTTCCCGAGGCTGGCGAAGAATATGGGGTCGAGATAATTAAGGTTCAGGATATGATCGGCCTGATGCCGATGACCCCGGTGCCGCTAAAATCCAAGTATATGCGGGGAGTAATCAATCTGCGAGGCAAGATTCACCCCATCATGGATTTCAAGGTTAAGTTCGGTCTCGAAAAGATCGTCATCAACGACGAGACCTGTATCATTATTCCAAGAAACAAAACTAAAATAACTGACGGAAGCAACAACAGATAAGGAGCACAAACATGTTTGATAATGTCAAAGTTGGTGTCAAGCTCATTGGATGTATTGTTGTGATTTTTGTATTTGTGACGGCGATGATGCTGTTCAGCGCTAAAGTAAGAATGGACGTGGTGCATGGGCTAGATACGATGTACTTCAGGTATATAGGGACAATCAGAGAAATTGGGGAACTAAAGGCCAGTCTCGGCAAAATGCAGGAGGATATTTATCACTATGTTGTCGTCCCTTCAGCACGCAATAAAACTCTGGCCGACATTAATCAGGAAACAAATTCAATAGATCAAATTGTTCAACTCTACAAAGGCAAATATCTGGCTCCCGAAGAAAAGAAACTTATCTCCGATTTCGATGCCGCCTGGCATGAGATGCAACGTGGTTATAAGGAAGTAATGCAAGTGGCGGATGAAGGAAAAAATGATGAGGTCGCCCGGCTGTTGGCTGACGGGAGTTATTTGATTGAAGCCAGGAATAATGCCCTTGCGGCGATTCGTAACATCAATGATTATAACACCAGCCGGAATGAAGGAGCCATCAAAGAAACAGTGAAGGGCAAAGGAGGTTGGTCTGGTATACTGTGGTTAATATCGTTTTTGGGTGCGGTTATTTTAATAGGCATGGGAATAATGTTGACCGAATCCATCACGAAGCCGCTGAAGAAGATATCGCTGATGATGCAGGAGATTGAGAAGGGGCATCTCTCCAACCGGTTGAACATGACACGAAAGGATGAAATAGGCAGTCTGACCCGGTCCATGGATATGTTTGCGAACAATCTTCAGCAAAACATTGTATTCAGCATGCAGCAGATATCCGAAGGCAACATCGATATTAAACCGGTTATAACAGATGACAAGGATGAGATCGGCCCGGCGCTTAATACAATGATTAAAACCCTTAATTCAATGAGCGATGAAATTCGTAGATGCTGCGTTGCCGCCCTTGAAGGCGACCTTGCCCATAGAGCCGATGTAACGCCTTATCACGGAAAATATCGAAAAATCGTTAAGGGTTTCAACGATACTTTAGACGCGGTGATGGCACCGCTCGACGAAGCATCGGAAGTTTTAGTAAAAATGGCTAAGAAGGACATGTCCGCCCGGTTGCAGCATGATTATAAAGGTTTTTATGACCAGATCAAAAAAACTATAAATGCGGTCGCAAGGAATCTGGATACGGCCTTACAACAGATGGCCATCGGGGCCGACCAGGTGGCCTCAGCCAGCGTTCAGGTGAGCACCGGCGGGCAGTCGTTGTCGCAGGGGGCCAGCGACCAGGCCAGTTCTCTGGAAGAAATATCCAGCAGCCTGCAGGAGATGTCTTCCATGATCAAACAGAATACTTTAAACGCAAGAGAGGCCAAAGGCGTGGCGGAACATGCCCGCAGCAGCGCGGATAAAGGCGTGGAGAGCATGAACCGGATGTCATCGGCCATCAATCAGATCAAATCGTCGTCGGATTCGACGGCCAAGATCGTGAAGACCATAGACGAGATCGCGTTCCAGACCAATCTTTTGGCGTTGAATGCCGCAGTGGAAGCGGCCCGTGCCGGGGACGCCGGCAAAGGCTTTGCGGTAGTGGCCGAAGAAGTAAGGAACCTGGCCATGCGGAGCGCGGAAGCGGCCAAGAACACGGCCAATTTAATTGAGGATGCGGTGAAGAACTCGGAGAACGGAGTAGCCATTAACTCCGAGGTTTTGAAGAATTTCCATGAGATTGCCGAGAAGACCAACAAGGTCAGCCAGGTGGTGGCGGAGATAGCGGCGGCATCCGAGCAACAGGATCAGGGAATAAGCGAACTGAACAGGGCGGTGGAACATCTGAATCAGGTAACCCAGCAGAACGCGGCCAATGCCGAGGAGTCTGCCAGCGCGGCCGAGGAGATGTCCTCACAGTCCGAGGAGATGCGCAGCATGGTAGCTGGCTTTAAGCTTACCGGTTCAGCAGAATATAAGCAGACCCTGCGATCAGGCAGCCAATCGGGGCATCTGCTGGACAACTCCATCCTGCAAGGAAAGGGGGCGAAGCTGTAGCTGGCCTTTGGCCCGATCCATGCAAGGTGATACCTTTTGATAAAAAAAAGTATCACAGCATAGTGAAGACGTTCTAAACATGAGATTGGGTGCAGCACTGTACGGAGTGATGGATAAGGCAGCGACTTTCTATGCGGCCTTTGACATTATTGTGAATGTTACACTGGAAAACATGAACAGGCAATTGTTAAATTAAAATGATGACTAATGATGTTGACAACGTAGATTTTGACGAGATAACGGATTTCAATAAAAAGGGGGAAAAACTTGTTTAACAACATTAAAGTTGGTGTCAAACTCATCGGGGGCATTTTGATCGTCACTATAATTGCGGGGATGTTGCTTCTGTATGGTGTTAAAGTAAGAAATGATGATTTGCATAGGGTGGCTTCGGTATACGGCCGGTACATAGGCGCCATCCGGGAAATTGGATATCTGAAGACGGGCCTCGATAGAATGGAAGGATATCTTTATCGTTATATTGCGGCGCCTTCAGAACGTAAGAATATCCTTGCAAACATTAATAAGGAAACCAATTCAATAGATCAAGTTGTTCAAGCGTATAAAATCAAAGAAATGACTTCCGAAGAAAAGAAGCTGCTTTCCGATTTTGAAGCAGTCTGGCCGGAAATGCAGCGCGGTTATAAAGAAATAATGAAGGTGGCGGATGAAGGCAAAAATGTCGAAATTGTTCGCCTGATGGCTGACGGCAGTTATGTAGTTGAAGCCAGAAAGAAAGCCCTGATTGCCATCAATGATCTCAATGATTACGATATGAGAAAGAACGAGGCAGATGTAAATACAACTATAAAAAACACCGGGGGGCTTTCGTATATAATGCTGACATTATCAGCTATCGGGATAGTCCTGTCGATAGCCGTGGTAATTATGCTGACGGTATCCATCACCAAACCTTTGAAAAAAGGAGTACTGATGATGCAGGAACTGCGCCGGGGCCATCTTTCCAACCGCTTAAACATGGACCGTAAAGATGAGATCGGGGCATTGGCCGATGCGATGGATCAGTT
The DNA here is from genome assembly GCA_050011015.1 of Smithella sp. Classification (GTDB taxonomy): domain Bacteria; phylum Desulfobacterota; class Syntrophia; order Syntrophales; family Smithellaceae; genus Smithella. The sequence goes on along the minus strand of JBEKJX010000391.1, from coordinate 610 downwards.
TGCCGACCACCTTCAAAAAAATGTGATATTTAATATGCGGCAGATATCCGGAGGCAATATCGATATTGTACCGGTCATAACAGATGATAAGGATGAGATCGGTCCGGCTATAAAAGTGATGGTGGTAACCATAAGTAATCTTATCAAGGAGATGGATATATTAACGAAGAGCGCCATGGAAGGCGAACTCGGCGTCAGAGGTAATGCCGGAACATTTAATGGAGCTTATAGGGATATCGTTGCCGGCGTCAATAATACCCTGGACGCAATTATGGGTCCGATCGGCGAAGCGTCGTTGGTTTTAGAAAAAATGGCTAACAAAGACCTGTCGGCCCGGGTAAAGGGTGATTACAAAGGGGATTACGCCAAGATCAAAGAATCCCTTAATCTTGCAGTAGAGAACCTGGATAAGGCGCTGCAGCAGGTGGCGATCGGCACCGAGCAGGTGACCTCGGCCAGTGTACAGGTAAGCACCGGTGGTCAGTCGTTGTCTCAGGGCGCAAGCGAGCAGGCCAGTTCGCTGGAGGAAGTGTCCAGCAGTCTGCAGGAGATGTCCTCCATGACCAAGCAGAATGCCCTGAATGCCAGGGAGGCCAAGGGCGTGTCTGAA
>JBEKJX010000390.1:0-3491 GCA_050011015.1 Smithella sp. | reverse complement strand
TCAGTTCACCATTGTGGCTGAAATTCATCATCCGCTCGATGATATTTTGCAATTCCCTGACATTGCCCGGCCATGCGTACTTCATAAAAGCATCGATGACCTTGTCATCGATCCGGTTGATGCTTTTATCCATTAATTTGCTGTATTTATTTACAAAGCAATCTACCAGCAGAGGAATATCATCAAGTCTTTCTCTCAACGGAATTACCTTCAAAGCAAAGACATTGGCGCGATAGTAAAGATCTTCCCGGAAATTTCCTTTTCGCACCTCCTCTTTCAGGTCCCGGTTTGTGGCAACGATGATCCGCACATCGATGGGCCGGATTCGCGAGCCTCCGATCCGCACGATAGATTTGTCCTCAACCACCCGCAGCAAAACGGCTTGCAGCTCCAGGGGTGTTTCCGCGATTTCATCGAGAAATATGGTTCCGCCGTCGGCCAGTTCAAACTTCCCCTGGTTCCCGCCCCGGCGCGAGCCCGTAAAGGATCCTTCCTCGTACCCGAAAAGTTCGCTGGTGATTAAATCCCGGGGAATGGCGGCGCAGTTGATGGCGACATAAGGACCGCTCCGGCGTTTACTGGCATTGTGGATGGCCTGAGCGAAAATATCTTTACCCGTGCCGCTTTCGCCGAGCAGAAGGACGTTGGACATGCTTTGGGAAACCATCCGGGCCTGTCTGACGGTTTCCAGAAACTTCACATTTAACCCGCAGATATCTTCAAAGCGCAAGTTCGCTTTGGCGCCGATCATATTGGTGACCAGCATTTTCGCCCGTTTGATTTCATTGAGAATGATAATCTTTCCCATAATTTCTCCACTGCCCGACAGAATGGGATTGCAGGTCATCGTGAAATCGTTTGCTTCACCATTGACAAAAATTCGCACTTCCGTGTCTGTGAGGGTTTCATTTTTTTCGATCAGCTGGAAAAAATGGCTGTTTTTTTCACCCAGCACTTCCCGAATATCTTTATGCCCGTCCCAGCGGACACGCAAAGAAAGCATCTTCCTGGCATTGTCATTCATTAAAGAAATATGACCGTCGTTGTCTATGGCAATGAGGGCCTCCGGTATGGATGAGATGACCGTTTTCTGGTAGCTGTTGGCAACATGGGCTTCAATCAGGGCTTTATTGATCCGGAGCTCATTTTCAATTGCCATGGCCGCAGCAACAGTCATGCCCAGTGTGTGAGGATTTGCTTTATAATACGGGCCTTCCATGACAAGCCCGCCGATAAATTCGCCCTCAGGATTGAATATCGGGGCGGCGGAAGCGGTTTCCTTATGGAAATTCCGGCAGTAATGCTGACATCCGAAGATTTGTATGGGTTTTTGCACCTTCAAAAGAGTGCCGACGCCGTTTGTCCCGGCCGATCCTTCCCCCCAGTATGCCCCCGGCACGAAATTGCCTCTCGTGACATGGTTGATCACATTCTCATCACCGATTAATTCCAGGAGATATCCCTCATGGTTGAACAGAACAACGATAAATTCAGAGCCTTCAACAAATTTATAGAGATGTCTCATGAACGGTTGGCTGATGGTGATCAGTTCTTTGTTTTTGCTCTGCATGCCCTTTAACTGATCGGCGGTCAGGACATCGTTGATGACCGCTTTATCGGGATTGACACCGCTTTTTTTACAGCGATTCCATGAGTCCAGGATTTCACCGGGGATAATGGTGCTGTCGATATTGGAACGCCCGTCTATAAATTTTTTCCATTCCCTCAGAGTGCGTTGAAATTTTTCATCGTAGTTGATGGCCTGCATACTCTCTGCAGGATCCTTCTTCAGTTGTTTTTCTTTTTGTAAAACCATTTTCTTTTCCTCGCTTCCGATGCCTGTGTCAAATAGAAACACGTTTCATTAAATTGTTTCATTATGGAACAACATTTATATCATAGTGGGATTACTTTTGAAAGGAAAAAAGCAAAATAAAAGTCAAATTGCAGTATTTCCTAATAATTACTTATATATACATGTGTCATAAAGATACTCCTGGAAATGGCACAGGGAATGCAATCTCATAGCCTGAACGGCTGCCATTACTAACCGTTTAAAAAAGTTCGTCAGGTCTGAATGAGGGAGCAATCAAATGGGGTATCTCGAAAATTTCAAGGTGGTTGATGAGGTGGCCATTGTTACCGGAGGCAGCAAGGGTCTGGGACGGGCCATGGCTTTCGGTTTGGCTGAATGCGGCGCAAAGGTTGTCGTGGCCAGCAGGACGGTCAGTCTGATTCAACAGACAGCGAACGAAATTATTAAAAAAGGCGGTCAGGCGATCGCCGTGCCGGTTGATGTGAAAAATCCGCAGAGCATTGAACAAATGGCGGCTCAGGTTATGAATCGATATGGCCGGGTGGATATTCTGATCAACAATGCGGGCATTGCCCCGATGAAAAAAACCATGGAAACCGATATCGAAGATTGGAACGATGTATTGAATACTAACCTGAAATCGGCCTTTCTTACATCTAAAATTATTGCCAGGGGCATGATCAAACAACGCAAAGGCAAAATTATCAACATTGGTTCTGTTCTGGGGAATATGGCTTCCAACGTGGCCATGCCCTACTGCGTTTCCAAAGCTGGGATTGCCCAGATGGCAAGGGCGCTGGCCCTGGAATGGGCGCCTTTCGGAATCAACGTCAATTGCATTGCCCCGGGTTTTTTTGAAACGGAAATGACGGCCGAACAGCGCGAAGACGAATCCCACATGAAGTTTTTAAAGTATAAAATTCCCTTCAAGCGCCTTGGCAGGCCGGACGAAATTGTCGGCGCCGCCTTGTTTCTGGCTTCCAGAGCTTCTGATTATATGACCGGCGCCGTTCTGTACATCGACGGCGGATACAGCATCTGGTGAGAGGGAAGGAGTGTAATCAATGAAGGCTATTGTATTTCATGGAAACGGCGACATCCGGTTAGAGAGCGTTCCCGATCCGGCGATTATTCATCCCACGGATGCATTGCTTCGCGTTACCACATCGTCCATTTGCAGTACGGATATTCATATCAAGCATCATGGCAACGAGATGAAGGTAACACCGGGGACAATTCTCGGGCATGAATTTGTCGGTGTAATTGAAGAAATCGGAAAAGCGCACAGTCCTTTTTCCCAAGGCGACAGAGTGGCCGTATCCTGCACCTATAGTTGCGGTGAATGTTATTACTGTAAAAATCAATTTGCCTCTCAATGTTCGACCGGAGCGTGCTTCGGCGCGATGGGCGATGGTTCCAATCACGGCGCTCATGCGGAATTCCTTCGAGTGCCCTATGCCTCAAGAATCATGCACAAGATACCGGATGAGCTCTCTGATGAAGATGTTCTCTTTGTCGGCGATATTCTGTCAACCGGCCTTTTTGGCGCGGATCTGGGAAATGTTAAGAAAGGCGATACGGTCGTTGTATGCGGGGCCGGACCGGTGGGCATATGTGTCATGCTTGTCGCCCGATTATACGGCGCATCGAAAATCATTGCCCTTGAGATGAGTAA
>JBEKJX010000389.1:0-4329 GCA_050011015.1 Smithella sp. | reverse complement strand
ACAATTCGACAGTTCTGAGCCCCGCAGTTCTCTGCGTCACGGCAAGCTGCTGAGCCAATTTTGCGCCGCAGAGTTTTTGCGCTGGGCGCATTAAAGGGATCAGCCGGTGTGTAGCGGGGAGCCGATACCCTAGCGCCCATCGTAACGACTGCCTTGGGGCGTCTTTCAAACGTGAGTTTGCGAGCGTGAAGCAGCGCCGGCGCGACAGAGGCGGGCATCCCTTCGAGGGCATGCTCACAAGCAGCGGAAAACACGCAGGCAAAAGCCAAAAATGCGTGCTTTCCTCCCTGTAGCTTGTGGGCATCAGGGGTTTTAGAAGCAAAAGCAAGAACAAAAACAGATCTTGCTAAAAGTTGATGATTGGGAGGGGTGTATGGGGATTCTGGATCGAGAGGCACTGCCCGCGAATGAACGTCTGGAGACCGCAGTTGAGCGGCTACTTGATCACATCAAAAGGCACCGGCTTAATCATGTGCAACGACGTCATGCGCAGAAGTGGGCCGCAGAAGCTGCGCACGCGGTTTTCGAACTGCACCCGGATTTACGCGAGGACGGATCATTGCCGCGGTATTTCGTCGCCAAACAGGGGCGCAGAAACGGATTGCGCGGCGCGGATCTTACTGAGTTTGTCGAGCGCGAATACTCACAGGGAACCTGGTGGAAACTGGTTCCAGTCGAGCTTTTGCAGGATGCGCACCAGCCCAGTCAATAATTATTTTGGTCCGGGGGAATCTAGGTGGTTAACGGTCGGCTGCGTGCGCCCGCCAAGCCCCATCTGACAATGAAAGACTCAGGTGTCGAGCGCGGCGTCGTCTCTTTTCCAGGCAGAGGATGAGCCTCGCACCACTCCTTGCTGGATAAGCAGAAGGGGAAAGAACCTTCTCCGTGGCAAATGTCGCAGATCAAATTGTCCTCCGGGTAAGCGCAACAGCAGTCTTCTCCGCAATCGTGACCGGAGACGCCATCGCCACCGCAGTTGGGGCAATCCTCCCATGTGATGCTCGATCCACAGCGACCGCACTGATATTCAACGCGCTCTCTCATTCACTTTCCTTCTCTCAGCGTCCGCCTAGCGCCAGTTGCCCGCTGCCGGGCGCGTGCAGGGCATGACGCGATAGCAGGATCGATCAAGATCTATCCCACTCCGAGACGAATAACGCATGTGATTTTCGATCGCACTGGCCGGCGTCAAGCTGCGCCATAGTCCAGTCCAGTACGTTCATGCGGTCAACCTTTCCGCGCTCGGCGCCATCACCACCGCCGGCAGCTTCTTCCGCGGCCCGCACTTGCGCTTCGTCAGAATGGCCACCTGCTCGAGGATGCGCCAGGTCGGGGCGCCGGACAGGACAACGTGTGCAGCGGGATACTCGCCGCGGTCGGGAAGATTCCGTTCGGTGAGCACCAAGCGGTTCATGTAGGGGTTGCTTGCCGCGGCGGCCGTGAGAAGCGGCGTGGTGCCTGCGATCGGAAGCAGGACGATCAATAGGTCAAATGGCCCATGGTGGTCTAGGGCCGAAAGTGCCCGTCTGGTCCCGACTGCCGTCTCTACCCGGTAGAGGCAGAAATTCTCCGACTGGCTGGTATTGCGCAGCACGTAGGCCAGGACCGATGCCTCGCGCTCGTTATCGCTGGCTATTAGGATCCGGTGCGGTGGGCGCATGACGATCCTCCTCCCTCTTCACCCGGTAATGGCGGAATTGTGCTTAGACCACAGCGCAGGCGGATATTATGCTTGATGCGTTCCGCAAAGTCGGCATTGATTTTGCCGTCATAACCATAAAGCGCCTCCGGACTCACTTCGTATAAAACATGATTCCGCTCCGGCTCATCGACTAGCCTCAAGCTCATCGTCCTGACGCTGAAGGACCATGCCAGCCATCGCACCGGAGCGGCCGCATGGCGTGCAAAGGCTGCTTTGGCCGTCTTCTGGTCCGCCTCAGGCTCGGACTTCCATCCGCAAACACAGACGGCCGTTACACCGTCCGCCGTGGATGACTCCTCAAACGCCTCGAGCTTATGCTCCATCAGCTACCCTCCATTTGTTACACGGTAGCACTATAGCCACATCAGCACAAGAATGTAAAGAGAAATCTTTATGCACTCGCCCGGCAGGACGGGCAGAGCGCCCGGTTCATGTAGCCGTGCGAGCACGCCTGCCGCTTGGCCGCGGGCTCCGCGTCAATCGCTACCACGGGCGCTGTACTTCCCGTTGTAGCCGCTGGTGCTCCCCACCAGCCCGGCATACCCGGACCGCTCGGCGTGACATTGCCCGGGTCCGCCTCCTCTACATCCGGCCGCGCCGACTTGATCGTCAGCCGCGCCCGCTGCTCGAAGATGGCCGTGCAGTACTCGGTCAGGTCCATCCCCAGGCGGTCGGCATCGGCCTTGAGCTGCGCCCGGAGATCCCGGCTAAACTTGCGGAGGTTAAGCTGGCAGTCGTTGTCCATGTCACAGATTGTAACACGAGTTTGTTACCAGGAAACGTCAACTGACTTTGTGACGGAGGGGACGGATTCTGCCGGACCGGGCTCAATCCTGGCCTCAATCTGCGGCGGGTCCGGCTCCTGCGCCGGCGCATCGCCCCCGTCAATCCGCTCCCGCGCCCGCTGGAAGATGGCCACGATCTGCGTCTCCACCTCCGCCCGGCTGCCCAGCGATTCGAATTGCATCGGGGCCCCGGATGGCCCGCTGATCTCCTGCCGCTGTACCACCTTGCCCTCCGTCCGCTCTAGTATGATCTCCATCGCCTTGATCGCTATCTGCGTGCGGGTTTCCACGGCGATCAGCAGCAGGCGCTTGGCCAGCACCTCGGCCACCGTCTTGCCATCGGCGCCGGGCATGATCTGCTGGAGCTCGCGTTTCAGGGCGTCGGTGATGGCCGTAAAGCGGCTCTTCCCGCCTGGGTTACCGGACTGGCCTGGCTGGTATGGGCGGAGGTTCTGCGGCGCACCCTTTGACTTTCCACTGACGGCAGTTGGGGGAGGAATAAAGATTCCAGTGTCGGTAGTCAGCGGCATTTCAGCGGTGGCCATTAGGTCTAAGTCCATGATAATACGGCTAGAATCCGGTAGCGTCGGCGGTCACTGGCTCGGGGTTCGGATCGGCAAGCGGTACCGGCCTGCGCGCAGCCTTTACCTGCTCCCATGGGGTGCCGTCCTCAAGCGTTACGGGCGTTCCGGCTGTCCGGCGTAAGGTCCGCCGTGGTCCTAAGCGCCTTCTGGCCGTTTCCTTCCGCTTTCGCCTTCGCCATGGCCCCGATTATAGCCTTTTCCGGCACCCAGGCCAAAATAATCATTTTCCATGCAGATTTCTCTTGACAAAAATGTAACAAGGGCATAGGTTTGTTACATACGGTACGGAAAGGCACGGTCGTAAGCAACCGACAGGCCGGGCGAGAAGACGGCCAGAAAGCGAAAACGAGATGCAATCCGGTAGGCTGATCGCACTCTCGGCCGCGCTCCTGCTCTCGACGGCAGCCACGGCACAGGTTCCCAGTCCGCGTGTTGACCGGATCGACTGGGCTACACTGATGGCCGATGCTGGCGCACGAAGCTTGGATGTGTACTCGACGCGCCGGATGCTGACGCGGGGCGACCGTGAAAAGCTACTGCCGGCCGCGATCGCGGTCCACACGCCAGCAATGGTGGCCTACTCCGCCGGCGTTGTGCTGCTTGACGGCTACATCGCGCGTAAGCTCGCGAAGCACGGCCATCGGAAGCTGGCGCGCACCGTGATCTTGGTCGACGCGGGGCAGGATGCTTTTTGGGCTGTTCACAATCTGTATCTGAAACGAGGAGAAAAAAAATGAAAGTCTACTACCACTTCACCGGCGCAACGTTGCGCGACGGTAGAGCGATTCCGAAGATCGATGAGTGGCTTGTTTTCGAGGGCACACCCATACCCTGCGAGTGCGGATTACATGCCTCTCCAGACGCCTTTGACGCGCTGCAATACGCGCCTGGAGAACTGCTCCATCAGGTTGAGCTTGACGGTGAGATTGTTGAGCACGGGAACCCCGTAGATAAATACGCCGCACAGAAACGCCGCATCATCGCCACTATCGACGCAACCGACATAATGCGTCTCTTCGCTCGTCGCGTGGCGCTCGACGTGATCCATTTGTGCCACGCGCCGCCGATTGTACGTGAGTACCTGGAAACGGGCGATGAATCTAAAAGGGATGCGGCCAGGGCTGCGGCCTGGGCTGCGGCCAGGGATGCGGCCTGGGATGCGGCCAGGGATGCGGCCAGGGATGCGGCCTGGGATGCGGCCAGGGATGCGGCCAGGGATGCGGCCAGGGCTGCGGCCTGGGCTGCGGCCAGGGATGCG
>JBEKJX010000388.1:0-4867 GCA_050011015.1 Smithella sp. | reverse complement strand
CAACTTCTGGTTGTACTCTTCAGTGCCGGAAGCAGAAGTATACCCTGCAATGCGGACATGAGCGTTAGGGTTATCTTTCAGAATCTGGATATTCCTTTTCAGGATTGTCTGCGCTTCCGGTGTAAGAGTCGACTTATCGAAATCGAAATGTATGTCCTCAAACGCAAGGACAATAGTCTTCGGCTCCGCTGCTGCGGCCATAACCTTTTCCTCGACCTTTGGTTCAGACGCAAGGATGACAGCCTTTTCCGGTGCAGCTGCGACAGAACATTTTCCCGGACATCCATATTCATCCGTACACATATGTGCGCATCCGAATATCAAACTCATGGAGAACACGGCCATTACGAACATGAACACTTTCTTTGCTGTTATTGCTTTCATCTTTAAACCTCCTGCTGATTTATTTGTTTATAAATCTTAATATTTCATCAAGAAATTATATTTTCTAATTTCTTCCTCTTTCATGGTCGCCCCGTTGTTCATGGCCACCCTGCTGTTCATGTTGTTCATGTTGTTGTCGCGATCCCCTTCGATCATTTCTTGAACCCTGGACACCCTAGTTATTTTGTTTCTGCCAATGATTATTCTTCTCCCATCCTCTCCAGTTCTGCTGAACTTGCTGGTGGGGTATTGTTTGGTGGTTCCATTGATTTCCTTTCCAACGATTCTCCCGGTAGTTATTCCTCCAATCCGAGGGTACACTTCGATAAAAAGACGGACGCCCGCGATAGTAGCCCCAGCCTGAATCATAGTTATGCGAACGGTACCATTTCCCTTCCCAGGGACGCCACCACCAGCCGCCATAGAAAAAGATGTCCGCGTCTACGCCAGGGGCAACATAAACATTCGTCTCCGGTATCACTACCAACTCCGGCGGTCCGCCAAATACGATGGGCGGCAGAGAAACACCAACGTTTACATTCACCCTGGCCATCGTTGGAATCGGCAATGCAAAAAACAGCGCCAGCAACAATGCTCCCAAAAATATTTTTTTCATTTTATAGTCTCCTATTGCACGACGATTTCAAAAAGAACTCTCATGTTTGCCTTTGCCGCCGGGGAGTAAATCTCTTTAGGCGCTGCTTCGTATCTTGCCGGATTTGACTCGCCATAGCCGATTGTGGAAAGCCTGTCTGATGAAATGATACCTTCGCTAATGAGATATTCCTGAACAGCTTTTGCTCTTCTTTCACTTAATTTCTGGTTGTACTCTTCAGTGCCGGCGGCAGATGTATAACCGGCAATGCGGACTTGTGCTTTAGGATTATCTTTCAGAATCTGGATATTCCGTTTCAGGATAGTCTGCGCTTCCGGTGTAAGGGTTGACTTATCGAAATCAAAATGGACGTCCTCAAACGCAAGGACAATGATCTTCGGCTCCGCTGCTGCGACCATAACCTTTTCCTCGACCTTTGGTTCAGACGCAAGGATGACGACCTTTTCCGGTTCAGGTGCGGGAGGAGGCGGTGGTGGTGCAACTACAACCTTTTCCGGTTCAGGTGCGGGTTTTTCTTTGCCGCCGAACGCAAATACTATTCCACCGGTAATTCCGACATTATGGTAGGTCTCCTGGAAAATTTCTCCAACCATATAATCCTGGACATCGAATCTAAGGGCGATATTTTCCGTCAGCCATATTTTCGTTCCTAAACCAACGTTAAAAGCAGACATGTCCCCGCCGTTCTGTATCGATGGACCATAGTGGGCTCCTCCATAACCGATAACGATAAAGGGATTGAATTTACCATCGGGAATAAAGTGAAGGACGGCATCGACATGATAAAAAGTAATGTCCTCTTTAGTCATGGGATATCCGAACTGTCCTTCCGTATTATCCATTTTTCCCGTATCATTAACGTCAGCTTTCATAAATTGTCCGGCAACCTCAATGCCGAAATATTTCGTGAAATTGTAGCCAACCCGTGCTCCAAACATGGCCGTGTCATCCAGATTCTGACTGTTTTGGAAAAAATTGTATCCGACGTACGGATTCACTTCAACGCTTCCCGCCCTTATCTCGGAGAGAGCGGACAAGGGTAGTAAAAAAACAAAAGCAGCCATTATCATTGCTGCACGATACATTGATTTCATTGTATATCCTCCTTTATATTGTCGCGTTTTACTGTTGCCACTGCAACTCTTGGGAAAAAAGTCACTATGGACATCTCCTGTGCTCAAAGAACGAATCGTTGAAGCAAGGCAAAAGGAGACAGCCTGAATTATGAAATACAACCTGTCTTCCCTTTTGCCTGCTTTCATATCAAATACCTCATGCCTTAGGGTAGAGGCACAGTAACGAAACTACCGCCTGCGGAAATAGTAAGAGCGCCGCTGGTATTGCTCGCTCCGGCCAGCATTCTACCCTGCACATTGGCGCCGTTCACCGTGATATCAGTGCCCGCCACGACGGTTCCCTGGAACATGCTGCTGGACGAGTCTCCAATAGTGGCCGTGGCGATCATGACCCAATAAACGTTTTTGGGCTGGGCGCCGTTTTGCAGAATAACGCTACCCGTTGTCGTGGTAATGTCATTTGCCTGAAAGACAAAGACTGCATCCGGATTGCCTTGTGCGTCGAGCACAAGCGGACCGTTGGTATTATTGAGCGCAAACGTATCCCCGGCGGTGGGTGCACCTGCTCTATAGACGCCAGGGGTGAGGACCAATCCGCCCAGTTGTGTTGCACCTGCGCCATAAGTTGTCGTCGGTGTGCGTCCTATAAGATTGGCATACGCTGCAACCATGTCAACTTGAGCCTGCGCTGCTGCAGCAGTATTGCCGTGAACGGTACTGTTTATTCCAGGGATAGTTCGCGGGGTCACGTGCGTTGAAGTTGGCAGGGGTATTGTTCCACCAAGAGCAAAACCGGTAAAACTATCAGTATTGGTCACCGCAACATCTCCATAGATATGAACCGTTGGTATATTAGCTATGGTCATCGCACTGAACGCTATCAATCCGTAAGTGCCGGCTGTTCCAAGAACCCCCTCAACCGAGCTTCCGGTCACGGTCAAGACTGCAGTCGCAGGCGAATGCGGACTGCCGGCGTATGTGGCCGTAATAGTCGACGTACCCAGATTAACTCCGGTCGCGAGGCCTGTGGACGATCCGATTGTGGCAACGTTAGTGCCGCTTAGATCAACTGCCGTCCAGGTGGAAACCACTGTTCTGTCGATGGTCGTCGCATCGCTAAATGTCTCAATCGCCGTAAATTGTTGGGTACCTCCAACCCCTGTTGAGGCCGTTGCAGGTATCACCTTGAAAGACACCGATGTTGCGGCGGTCACAGTTAATATGGCTGTCGCAGGCGAGTGCGGACTGCCGGCGTATGTGGCCGTAATGGTCGATGTGCCGGGGTTAACGCCGGTAGCCAGGCCTGTACCCGATCCGATTGTGGCAACGGGAGTGCCGCTTACAGGAACGAGATCAACGGCACTCCAGGTGGAAACCGCTGTTCTGTTGAAGGTTGACCCATCGCTAAATGTCTCAATCGCCGCAAATTGCTGGGTACCGGTAACCGGTATCGAGGCCGTTGCAGGTATCACCTTGAAAGACACCGATGTTGCGGCGTTCACGGTTAATACGGCTGTCGCAGGCGAGTGCGGACTGCCGGCGTATGTGGCCGTAATGGTCGACGTGCCGGGGTTAACGCCGGTAGCGAGGCCTGTGTGCAACCCGATTGTGGCAACGGGAGTGCCGCTGACAGGGACGAGATCAACTGCCGTCCAGCTGGAAACCGCTGTTCTGTCGTAAGTTGTCCCATCGCTAAATGTCTCTATTGCTGTATATTGCTGGGTACCCGTAACCGGTATTGAGGCCAGTGCAGGTGTCACCACGAACGAAACCGATGTTGCAGCGTTCACGTTCAGAGTTGCTGCGCCGGACATGCCGTTGTAAGTGGCAGTAATGGTCGATGCTGTACCGCCGATATTGCCTGTAGCTAAGCCGGATGCAGCATTGACTGAAGCATTGGTGGGACTGCTTGAACTCCAGGTTGACGACGCTGTCACGTCAATGGATGATCCATCGCTGTATATCGCAGCCGCCTTGAATTGCTGGGTGCCGGTAACCGGAACTGAGGACGTTGCCGGCGTCACTCGTATGGACGTCAAAGAACGTGCCGGTAACCAATGCCCGGTTTGACCATTACTTCCGCATCCTGCAATAAAAAAAACACTCAAGATTAACATCGTAAATGCAAGAAAAATTTGCGAAACTTTAAATCTTTTCATATAACCCCCTTTCGAAATCAATTATTTCGTTAAACATTCCAATACTTATCTCTCTCATTATTTTCCTCCTAAGAACTTTTTGTAGCTTTCGCTAAGAATAATGTTCTTCCCCAAAAAAATAATAAAACCCACGACAGGGGATGGGATTAAAAAGTATAATATTGAGCAACAGCAAATAGCCTGCCAATAGACGAAGGAGAATCATAATTTCGGATTTATCATTTAATAATAGGTGGTTAGATTAATAAAAAAGACCAGTACCAGGGCACGGTATAATTCGTTCGCCCTCAGTATTTGGCGGAGCCTCAATATGTTGAGGGGTGCTTTAAGAAATGTCAACGATCTAACAGGCTGTTCAAAAGGTTCAGATGCAAGGCGGGCGAGGATCGGGCAGCAAAGTGTACTTTAGACGTACGTGAGCAGCGAGAATCGAAGCGCAACGCAGCAGATGAGCTTTTTTTAACAGCCTGCTAATTTGAATCTTTTGTATCCGGCCGGACTATTTCCAGTTTGTGCAGTCTCGCTCTTAAGGTGCTCGCATTGATGCCCAGGATCGCTGCGGCCCCGTCCTTTCCCTCGATGCGCCATTTGGTTTCCGTAAGGATTTTTAGAATTTGGCTGCGCTCCATATC
>JBEKJX010000387.1:0-2725 GCA_050011015.1 Smithella sp. | reverse complement strand
CCAGCATCGCGCTAACAGTGTGCGGGAATACCTCATAGACAAATTTGGCATTGCTGCTACCCGTATCCACTCTTTAGGTTACGGATCTAATGAACCGATCGCCAGCAATAAGACGAAGGAAGGACGACGTACAAACCAGAGAATTGAGGTTATCATTATAGGCATCGAGACAGAATAGTTACATAACATTCTCCCGATATTTTAGACGAAGGATTCATTGATTCACCAAAACATCAGAAGAATGAATGAACAATATCACCCGCTGTGCAGAAAATTCACCGCATAATAAGTATGTGAAAGGAGAAAAAGAAGATTTTGAAAAAAATTGGCCTGTTAATAGTCTTTGTTCTACTTATATCTGCAGTCGCTAGAGCACAGGCAGAAGTTGTTGCCGGTTATGCTTCAATAACCCCCTTTGCCGGAGGTTATTTATTTGAAAGCAGTGAAGGGCGCAAAAACACAGCTATATATGGTTTACGCGCCGGTTACAATTTTACGGAAAATTGGGGAATGGAAGGATTTGCCAGTTATATGCAAACAACTATTCAAGATATTCCGGCACAGCCTCCGCAGAATATTTACGGTTGTGGCATTGAAGGACTATATCATTTCATGCCGAAGGGCAGTTTTGTTCCCTTTATAGCATTAGGCGTCGGCGGAATCCATTATGGTTACCCCGAAGCCTATAGAACAGATAAATTCGACGTTGATTATGGCGTTGGTCTAAAAATATTTCTAACAGACAATATTGCCCTGAGAGCCGACGTCCGCCACATCATTACTTTTAGTGATACATATAATGATATTCTCGCCACTTTAGGAATCACCTTTTCTTTCGGCAGAAAAAAAATGGAGACACCTCAAGTCAAGGATGAAGAAATACCTGCTCCAAAGACTCCTTAAATGGTGAACAGTGAATGGTAAATAGGGAGAAGGGGAAAGAAAAGGAGAGTTTTAAGTTTTAAGTAATTAAGGAAAAAAAGTGAATAGTGAATAGTTAAATGTCATTCCGAACCGCCGCAGGCACGCTTCTCTGTCATTCCGAACCGCCGAAGGCGCGTGAGGAATCTTAAAGAGCTTTGCTTCGAAGTGACAAGCTGCTTTTCGCTATCCACCATTCATTATAAATTGGTGTCAAACTTTGAACATAGAACATAGAACTTTGAACATAGAACTGGTGTTCTCTTCACTCTTCACCTTTCACCGGTTTTTTTCCGAATCCGCCGCAGGCACGCTTCTCTGTCATTCCGAACCGCCGCAGGCGCGTGAGGAATCTTAAATCTTAAAACTATAAAGGAAACACTTATTGTGAACAAACTGACCGTAAAATCATTTCTTGCTAAAAAAGACAAAATTGCCATTGTCGGTTTGGGATATGTTGGATTGCCTTTGGCCGCGCATTTATCCCGCCATTTTTCAGTAATCGGTTACGACAACAATCCGGCCAGTATTGCCGAATTTAAAAAAGGTCACGACCGCACAATGGAGTTGACGGACGAAGAATTAAAAAAATCCCGCATTCAGTTCACATCCGATCCCGAAGATCTTTCCTCGTGCCGTCTTTTCATAGTGGCAGTGCCTACACCCGTTAACGATGTTCATGTTCCCGATTTAAGCGCGCTCGAAAACGCCTCCGCCATAATAGGCCGGCGCTTAAAGGCAGGCTCATGCGTTGTTTACGAATCCACAGTTTATCCCGGAGTCACGGAAGATATTTGCGTTCCCATACTGGAAAAAGAATCGAAACTTGAATTTGGCCGCGATTTTGTTGTGGGCTATTCTCCCGAACGCATCAATCCGGGCGATAAAGTGCATACTCTTGATAAAACAATAAAGATTATTTCCGCATCCAGCGAAGCCGCGCTTGATTTTATCACAGAAATTTACAGCGTCGTAGTTAAGGCAGGTCTGCACCGTGTTTCATCGATAAAAGTCGCTGAAGCTGCCAAGGTAATTGAAAACACCCAGCGGGACATCAACATAGCGCTCATGAATGAACTGGCGATAATTTTCGATAAAATGGGTATTGATACCCTGGAAGTACTGAAAGCCGCGGAGACAAAATGGAATTTTTTACCATTCCGGCCCGGCCTTGTCGGCGGGCATTGTATTGGCGTCGATCCCTATTACCTGACATACAAAGCGGCAAGCATCGGCTACCACCCGGAAGTGATTTTGTCCGGTCGGCGCATTAATGACAATATGGGGAAATACATCGCCGAGAAGACAATAAAGATGCTTATCAGAAGCCATAGACAAGTGCGTAACGCGCGCGTAGCCATTCTGGGTGTTTCCTTTAAAGAAAATGTTCCCGATATACGCAACACCCGCGTAGCGGATATTATCAACGAACTAAAAGAATACGGAGTTAAAGTTCTGGTACATGATCCGTTGGCTCTTCCGGAAGAGGTTCGCCTTTACTGCGGCGTGGATCTGCTTGCGCTGAAAGACATTCACGATGTTGACGCTATAATCGTGGCTGTGGCGCATCGCGCCTATTCGGAAATGGGGCTGAAAAAAATTATCGGGCTCAGCCGTAAAGAGAGCCCGATAATGATTGACATAAAAGCGATGTTTGAGCCGGAACAGGCGCGTGTGTTAGGAATAAACTACTGGCGACTGTAAACCCTTAAAACTGTCTTTCCTGTCCTCCGCATCCGCGCCCCACTGTCATTCCGAACCGCCGCAGGCGCGTGAGGAATCTTAAATATCCTCACTTAAATCA
>JBEKJX010000386.1:0-2609 GCA_050011015.1 Smithella sp. | reverse complement strand
TAAATGCGATGTGGCATATCAATGGTTATGTTTAATTGCCGGAGTAATCAAAATGCCGAATAGGCCGAATATACAGATCATAGCTCTTAAGTGTGCCTGCCTGGGTGCCATCAGCAAAGGACTGTGACCAGGCATCCCATGTATCATACTCAGACGAGCTCCAATAGTAGTCCTCAATAAACCCACCCCACCGCGTCACATCTTTTTGTGCATATAATTGAGCCAATTCATCTTTTGAAGGCAGATACCAGTCTTTTAAGCCTCCTCCTCTATAATTTTCACAATACTGTGCCGCACTATTCGAACTTGGTGTGTCTGGGTTTGTGGATTGCTTTATAATAGCGTTACTATTATCCAGTCCTTTTCCTATTGCAGTTGAGGTATTTCCATTTAAAGTCGTTTGAGTTTGTTGATTGCCACTGTTATCAGGATTTCCGGATATCCATACAAATGAAGGATCCGCGTCAGTGGAATACGGATCATACCAACCCGGAGGCGCCGCCTCATATCCCTGCTTACCGCCATCTGTTATATAGAACACCTTTCCAACACAACTCGGACCGAAATCACCTATTGCATAAGTAGTTGGTGTTGTTGTGTTGCCCACCCAACTCCAGTTGGCATAAACCGTAATATCTGCTGTAACTTGAATGCTGCCAGCATACTGAGTAGCGTCTACATTTCCCGCTGGTTCTGTCCACCAGCCGTTAAAGGTATAGCAATGTTTTGTAGGTGTTGGCCAAGCACTAGTATCCACTGTGGTTGCGGTTGCGGGCGGGATAGGGATAACATATTGCGCGTCTACGGCGGTTCCCCATCCACTATTAAATGTTATTGTATATCCGGGAGTAGCAATCCATTGGGCATAAACTGTAATATCTTTTGTAACGGGAGTGGTTTGATCAAATACTGTACCAGCACCGCCTGCCAATGTGTTCCAACTGTTAAATGTGTGAAACAAGTATGTAGGATTTGGTGGCAAAGTACCCACTGTGGCTCCCGCAGAAGTAACATATTGTGCTCCTACTGAGGTTCCTCCGTTTCCATCGTATGTTACCGTATATACGGTTTTAGTACTAGGAATCCAATATGCATAAACTGTAATATCTTTTGTAACTGAAGTGCTGTTAAAAAACTGAGTGCCGCCACCATCTACAGTTGTATACCAGCCGCCAAAGGTATATCCAGTCTTGGTCGGCGATGTCGGTAATTTGTCAACAGTAGTTGCAGGGGGTATTGTTCCTCTGGTGGCATAAACTGTTGTTCCATCGCTGATAAAAGTTACCTGATATTTATACCAGTATGCATAAACTATTAAATCGGACGTAACTGTTGTACTGGTAGTAAACTGAATGCCATTGCCACCCGTGGCTGTCCACCAGCCGCCAAAGGTATATACATCATTTCCATTGCTATCCTGCATTTTTGGGTTTGATGGTAATGAGCCGACAGTTGTTGCAGGGGTCGTTACCGTTTCGTAAGTTGGATTCGGCATTGTAGTGTTGCTTCCGATATTCATAAACTCGCTGCTAAAGGTTACAGTGTAGGTTGTGGGTGTCGTTGAAATGGTGGCTGTTGGTGTAGATTGTTTGTTGCAGGCAATAACCACGGTTAAAAGAATTAAGATAGCGATAATCTTTACGGAAATTCTCATGTTTCCTCCGAGATAAAATATTTTTAGCAGAAAATAATTATGCCTGCCAACCCTAAGCATTACTTTTTTAAGAGAGTAAACTGTGTTACATTTTATTTGTCAATAAAATTTTTATAAGTGTTTATGCCATATGATTGTTCTTCATTATCCGCCACTTATCTTTAATTCGGCAGCCTTGCTGCAAGCTGAGCAAGCTATTATTGAATGATAATGTTTCTTAATAATCAAAAAGAATCGAAGATTTGCCGGAGTATGTTGTAAAAAATCTTCGATTATATTATCGATTTTTTATGGGTTGGTATCAGACATTGAAACGGAAAGTTATGATATCTCCGTCCTGCACGATATATTCCTTCCCTTCCAGACGCAGGCGTCCGGCTGATTTTACTTGTGCGGTGGAGCAGCCGTGGGCGATGAAATCATCATAGTGCATAACCTCGGCCTTGATAAAACCCCGTTCAAAATCATTATGAATGGCGCCGGCGGCTTTGGGCGCTTTCGTTTGAAGAGGAATAACCCACGCTTTGACTTCATCTTCGCCGACAGTAAAAAAGGATATGCGTCCCAGAAGAGAGAAAGATGCGCGGATAATCCGGCCAAACGCCGGTTCGGCAATTCCCATGGAAGATAAAAATTCTTTTTGATCTGCGGCGTCGAGTCCGGCAAGTTCCGCCTCAATCTTGCAGCAAATACCCATGACAGGTTCTTCCAGCTTTGCCGTCCTGGCAAATGTATCGGCAAAGGAAAGATTATCTTCGGCCGCATTGATCACGACCAGTTCCGGCTTGATTGTCCAGAAGGAGAAACTCCGCAACGTAAAAATTTCCGCAGGAGCGAGTCCCGCCTTGCGCAGAGGCTTGCCCGCTTCCAGGCATTCTTTTAATTTAGGCAGAAGATCATTTTGAGCTGTTTCCTGCGGTGTTATCGCTTTTTTGGACATTTTGGACAGGCGTTC
>JBEKJX010000385.1:0-2856 GCA_050011015.1 Smithella sp. | reverse complement strand
TCCGCATTTCAATAATTCCGACAAGATCAGATTTCCGTTCAGCAATGACTATCACTTGTTCCGTGCCGGCACGCTCTGCCATGGCAAGAGGATTCGCAAACTTAAAGAACTCATTGACGCCTTCCAAATCATAATCAGGCGCTACGAATTCATTAAAAACATTTTCGATTAATGAACAGACCCTTGCCTCTTCTCCCGGATGCATAAATCTATACTGTATATCCAAATCCAAATTCATATTCATTCCTGATATAAACTCATGTAGTATAACAATGTTTTACAGTATGTATAAATCATACTATTGCTTTCTGTATAAGATGTTTTTCTGTTATTGTATAAAATCAAACCTTTAAACTATAATTTATTAATAATTTTTACGGGCAAGAATCGTTTTACATTCAGTTGCTAAATCATTGAGCAGTTTAAATCCGCTGACGTTATCTACTGCGATTAATAAATTTTTCAGACCATTGCCGATGTGCTTTAGAAAAGCCGGTTTATTTTTTTTGAGTCCCAGAAAACCATACGCTCCGAGTGCCTGCAAAAGCCTCTGCACCGAACCCATCCAGAAATTATGAACAAACTCATCGAGGCTGTAAGTGGGATTAAGCAGTTCATAATAAAAATTTATCAGTTCGTTTCTCTCCTCATCATCAAAAATAACGTAAGGATCGCAGATAAGCGAGCCCAAATCGTAGAAAAGACAGCCCTGACGCATTCCCTGAAAATCTATCAAAACAGGTCTGCCGTTTTTAATCATAATATTCTGTGACTGGAAATCGCGATGAATGAGACATCGCTCAATTTTTTGCAGGCGGGCGGAAAGCGCATCCAACTCTTTCATCAACTTCGCGACAGCAGATGATGAAAGTTTTATTTTGCAGACTTCCCACACAAGATTTTCCAGAAAATAGTCATGCTCCCATTTATAGAGCGCCGGGCCGTAACTTTCGGACAATTGCAACCCGGCAGGAAGCGATTTCAGATTAAAAGAATGCAGCCGGTAAATTTGAGTGAGCGACTGAAAATAATAATCGCGCCTTTCTTCCCAGCGTAAAAATCTTTGTGACCATAAATCGACATCGCCCAAATCTTCAAGCAAAATAAAATGCCGCGAGTCATCCCGCGCTACAATCCGCGGCACATAAATATCAAGCGAGGCCATGAATCTGTTAACACCTTCCCAATGAGCGTTTTCCTCTACCTCATCGCCATAATGCATAAAAACGAAACTCGTTTTATCCGGCAGGGAAACTCGAAAAAAGCTGCGGTCGGAACCGCCCTTTTTGATAGGCTCAAACCCAACATCCACAGCACCAAAATGATCGTTTAAAAATTTCTGTGTTTCCTTGTTCATAAGTTCTTTAATCGTTTTTCAAAAGCCTGTCTTTTGCAGTTTTTCATATTCAGCCACAGTGCCAAGATCATACCAATAACCTTCATCTATAATGACGCCACCCACAGAGCGCGGATTTTCTTTAATCATCTCCACCAGCGGTAAAACTATCGATTCTATTTTGCCTGCCTTTAATTACTCCTGGATTTTTCAAAATATGCCGCATGTCACAAACGAAACCGTCTTTATCAATATTGACATTGAGCAAAGAACCGCTTGAGCGCAACGCGAGTGTTACGTCTGTTTTTAATTTAAAATGTTCTTCAATAAGAGGCGTGAGCGGCATATTGGTGATAATATCACCGTTGTAAACGAGAATGCGATCGTCTGCGGCAATAAGGTCTTCGATGTTCTTAATGCCTCCGGCTGTATCCAGAAGAACCGGCTCGTAGCGGAAAGTAATCGGAATGCCTTCCCAATTATTTTTCAAAAACACCCCGGTATATTTTTCTGCGCAATGATGAGTATTGACGATAAATCTCCGCATACCCGCAGCGCGCAAATGTTCCATCGCGTAAGTAATAATCGGACGTCCGCCTATTTCCAGAAGCGGCTTGGGCATATTTTCGGTCAGCGGCCTTAGCCTCGTTCCCAGCCCTGCCCCTAAAATAAATGCTGTTTTAATTCGTTTAGTCGTCATAATTTATTATTTATATTCTTTGTTTTTGTTTCTACAAACATTTTTCATGCGGCTTCGTTAAAAGCTCCATATGCAGGGCGCGCAAAAAGCGAGGGGCGAGGCGTATTTTTTCAAACGTTCGGCGACGCGGTTTGCAGCTTTGCGCCACAGATGGACTTTTTACGGAGCCGCCCTAATCTCTTGGCTCTTTCTTCAATTTCTTCCCATACTCCGGATCAATATTTATCAACGCCGCCACAATAAATCCGGGAATGGTCGTAATCAGAATCCAGATGAAGAATTTTTCGTAGCCCAGCATCTCCTGAATCCAGCCGCTGCCCATCGCGGGAATCATCATCCCCAGCGCCATGATGCCCGTGCCGATAGCGTAAAATACGGTTTTATAACTTCCCTGCGAAACCATGATCATATATATCGTATAGGCCGTAAACCCGAAGCCATAACCGAATTTTTCAACTGCCACAGCGGAACCGATAAGCCAAATGTTTTCCGGCTGATAGTGGGATAAGTACACGAAAATCAAATCCGGCAAGTGCATGATCAGAACCATCGGCCACAGCCAGAATTTCAAGCCATTTTTATAAATCACATAGCCGCCCAACAGTCCGCCCAGCATGAGCGCTATTACTCCGGCAGTGCCATAGATGACGCCTATATCCGCCGTGGTTAGACCCAACCCGCCTTTAACGCGCGTATCGCGTAAAAACGGCACTACCATTTTCACTAACTGCGCCTCGGCAAAACGGTAAAACAAAAAGAAACTGATAACAATAAGAATATCCTTGCGCCGGAAAAATGAGGTCAGAACGCGGAAATATTC
>JBEKJX010000384.1:0-2748 GCA_050011015.1 Smithella sp. | reverse complement strand
TAAATCTGTTACCTCCATTTGTTCCTCCTATATAAATAATGAGCTTACGGAATCGTCGTAATAAATTCGGCGAACGGCTTCGCTTAAAATTCCGGATACGGACAAAACCTTTATTTTTCCACAATTATTTGCCCGATCGTTAAGCGGTATAGTATCGGTCACAAGGGCTTCTTTAATTTCGGATTTTTCAATACGCTCCAGTGCCGGCCCGGATAAGACAGGATGCGTGCAACAGACGGAAACTTCCAAAGCGCCGGCTTCCTTCATGGCACTGGCGGCCTGCACAACTGTGCCCGCTGTATCAATCATGTCATCCAGAATAATAACTTTTTTGCCTTCTACATTGCCGATGATATTCATTACCTCAGCTTCGTTCGGCCCTTCCCTTCTTTTATCAATAATAGCCAGAGAAGCTCCCAGCCTTTTTCCGAAGGCTCTGGCGCGCTCCACGCCACCGGTATCCGGCGATACAACCACCGTATTGTCCTGATAATTTTTTTTCATGTAATCAATCAAAACCGGCGTGGCAAAAAGATTATCCACAGGGATGTTGAAGAAACCCTGAATCTGACCGGCATGTAAATCCATGGATAAAACACGTTGAGCCCCGGCAGTGGTAATTAGATCAGCTACTAATTTTGCCGAAATAGGCGCGCGGGGAGCGACTTTCCGATCTTGCCTGGCGTATCCGTAGTAAGGAACAACCGCCGTGATACGGTAAGCCGAAGCCCTTTTCATGGCATCAATCATAATGAGCAATTCCATCAGCGTCACGTTCACAGGCGGGCAAGTAGACTGGATGATGAAAACATCCATACCCCTGACATTTTCATTAATCTCGACACGCGTCTCTCCGTCGCTGAATGTGGTGACATTGGCCTTTCCCATCGAAACGCCTAGTTTATCACAAATTTTCTTCGCCAGCGCGATGTTGGCATTACCGGAAAAAACCCTAATTCTTTCTAACATTTAAATCATTCTCCACAATCTTTTCTGGCTGGGGCGGGAGGATTCGAACCTCCGAGTGCAGGAACCAAAATCCTGTGTCTTACCGCTTGACGACGCCCCAATATAAATATTTAATGAAGGGTATCATTCACAATCTTAGCAGGAAGATGAAATAATTACAAAGACTTAGCAAGAAACACCTGGCATTGACCGGAAACTTCTTTCCTTACAACTTCCAGATTCTTTTTTGCCTCTTTTTCGTTCCTAAATATTCCAAAGACTGTTGGTCCGCTACCCGACATCAATGCGCCAAGCGCACCGTGCCTGAGCAACATTTTCTTTAAATCAGCCAATTCCGAGTGAGTTTCTAACGAAACTGACTCCAAGTCATTATGCAATCCCTGAATTATGTCGCTCAGATCCAAAATTCGCGGAATGCTATAATTATTTTTCCCCATTGTCAATCTTAAATTAAGGCTTTCATAAACCATTTTTGTTGAAAGCTCGAAATTGGGCTTAATTAAGATTAAATTTAATTGAGGTAAATTTTGTAAGTGTTTGAGTTTATCGCCTATTCCCGAAGCTAAGGCCGCGTTTCCAAAAATAAAAAAGGGGACATCTGCCCCTATTTTTGTCCCCAGTTTAATAAGTTCATTTTTTTTTAATTTCAGGGAACATATTTTATTTAAAGCCATTAAAGTTGTCGCCGCGTCGGAACTTCCTCCTCCTAGACCGGCGGTCATTGGTATTTTCTTAACAAGATTGATTTCCATTCCATAGGGATAATTACAATAAGAAAAAATGGCCTTGGCGGCACGCACCACCAGATTATCATCGTTTGTTGGTAAACTACTCCCGGGACAATTAAGAACAATGCCCTTCGGGCGGGGACAAAAAATCAAAAAAAATCAACTCATCATAAAGCGTGATTTTTTGCATGAGGGAAAAAATGTCGTGGTAGCCGTCGGCACGTTTCCGCAAGACACGCAAGAAAAGATTTATTTTAGCCGGCGCCATCCAGAGCATTTTATGCATTTTCTTTAACGTAACGCATTTTCAGTTCGTAGAGAACTCCTTGAATTAAATTATTCTCATTTTGGTCGAGGTTTCCCTTGGTCTTTTCATTGAGCATATCGAGGATATCGATCGTCTGCTTGGCTGCGGGTAAGTTTTTTTGTGTTTGCCCGCCTTCAGTCTCCGGAAAATCTCCGAAATGAAAAAGAGCGGATGTGCTCAAAGACAAAACAAAATTAGTAAAATTTACGGGAGGATAATCATTTGCGTGATCCGGCGTTTGCTTAGGCTTTTCCGTGTTTTCACTTTTTTCTTCTGAAGCGGCGCTTTTAGGTTCCTCTTGCGGCCGATCTTCAGCTGAATCCCCGAAAAGACGCTTGTCTTTAACAACAAATCCCGTGTCTTTTTTCTTTTCTTCCATTTATGTTTCTCCCCCTTGCTGCGTTGAAGTAAGATCCGTAAGTGTAAAATTTATGATGATGGGACTATTGAAAAACGCTCATCTGCTGTGTTGCGCTGCAAACCGCACCGCGGGGCGTTTATCTATATACGCCTCGCGGTTCGGTTTTTTGCGCGCCTCGCATCTGAACATTTTTGAACAGCCCCCAAATATGGGGTATTTCAACAACCCCATAATGACTATTTACGATTTTTTAGTTAAACTTATTTCGCCTTTTTTGGACAGATCAATTAAAATTTTATCTCCTTCAGCAAAAACACCTTCCAGAATTTCCATTGCCAGAGGATCCAGAATAAGTTTCTGCAGTGTGCGTTTGAGCGGCCGTG
>JBEKJX010000383.1:0-2579 GCA_050011015.1 Smithella sp. | reverse complement strand
GCGCCTCGGATGACTCGGCTTCTTTGGCAATTTCCTGCTGCTCGACTTCGTGGAGAATAAGCAATGATTTGATGTAGCGGCCTCTTTTTTTGTCGTCATTGGTTAAGTGATTTGCTTTCATGGCTATTAGATACGTGAATAAATCACGTATGTCAAGAAAAAAGTGTATTAATCACATTATATTGTGAGTTGGTCACATGGAACAGGATTTAAATAAAATAATCGGTAATAGAATCCATATAATACGTAAATCGTTAAAACTAACTCAACGTGAGTTTTCTCTACGTATTCGACGGGATAGAAGCACTATTGCTAAAATTGAATCTGGTGAAATTGAACTCGTTCCAGCCACAAGACAGGCAATTTGTAATGAATTTAAAGTTAATGAAGAATGGATATTGACTGAAAAAGGTGATATGTTCACATCAACACCTGCCAATAAAAGTGAATATATCACAAGTGAAGATGTGAATAATAATTTTTTATTAAAGGAAGAAAGTGGAGGTTATCCCGAAGGACAAAAAAATAAAACATCAGAAGCTATAAAGTTGTGCATCTATGTCATGGAATCAGGAACTTCGTATGCAGACGCCCTGTTCCATAATCTTGTACATTTCGATCGCGCTGTAAAAAGTGAACTAGCTCAAAAACAATATCAACTAGATCTTCAAACTGTAAATAATAAATATCTCGAATTGGAAAAATCTCTCTCTGAAATGCGGACGCGAATGGATGAGGTGATTGCTGAGAATAAAAAATTACGAGATGAAAAGAAAATACTCCTGGGTCTAAATGGCGACTCCGCTCCCACCACTCTAACCGTGGATCAAGTCGCCCCTACTGGTACCGAAGACAAGGAAACTTGATTTCTTTTACTCTCTGATTATATTATCATTAATATATTATTAATAAGGATTATTCTAATATGAAAAAAAATATTATAATAGCTATAATTGTATTAATTATATCGCAAAATGTTCTGGCAGAGGAAATGTTTCCCGGACTGAATAAAAAAAATAATAAACATTCTCTCGGTTTGGAAAATAAAATAGAGATATCTTTAGCAGATATATTCCGCAACGCCGAACTTCAATTTAAGGTGGAATATTCACCATTAAAGGACGGTACAGTTAGGAGAATTATTACTGTTGAAAACTCAGGCGCAATTTTATATATTACCGGCAATCCTGATGTGATTTCTTCATCTGTTATAATAGTACCCTCTAAAGAGAACATTATTAATATAAATTCCTTACTTGTAATGGGTGCTACAATGGACACTCTTTGCACTCACAACTATCCCAAAGATGCTAATATGTTTTTAAAAAAGTATTCTGATTTTATTGGAAGTAATAAAACAGAAACAAGAGGTACTGTAGGTAAATGTAAATATGAGATGTTTCAAAGTGAAAGTACAGTAAAAAATAAATTATATGCAATTGATTTTAAATCAAAAAATTAAAGGTGGATTATGAAAAAAATTATATTATTAATATCATTTATATTCTTTACCTCATCAATCGCCTGGACTGATGACTCTATAAAAATCGCATGTCCAAACGGTATTAACCCCAATAAATCATTATTAAAAACAACAATAATAAAACATAAGTCAGAAAAAGACTCTTATGATCCTTCAATTGTTTATGAAAATACTGACTATAGAAGTAAAATTATAAACGAAAATGGGAAATGTTTTCATTTTAGTGAGGCAAGATTTGAATATTTAGTTGATAATAAACATGCTATCTATAGTATGTTTATTGATGAAAATTACGATGGCGCTTATAGATTATTTCTTTTTGATTTTGGTACCTCTACCCCGAAATGGACAAAGATCGGCGGTATTATTAAAACGACTGGTGAATATTATCATTATAAGGATAATAAGAATGTCCCACGAATTATGCCTAGAGTAATAGTTGTTAAAGGTAGTAAGATTTAATCTGGTAAAAAATCGATAAAAAAACGGCCAAAATAATTTCTTAATAGGTAATCAAATCTAATTTGATTACCGTCCAAAAATAATAAACTAATAGGTAATCAAATCTAATTTGATTACCGTCCAAAAATAATAAACTGTAAATCAAATGTAAAGCATTGTGTAAGTCACTTATCGTAATTTTCAATACTTAGTTATCACACCCCTCCACACCAAAAAGATTTTCTTGACATACAAGATCGTATCATAACATAATATCAGGGTCAGTTAGTCCGAACAAATGACAGCTGATTATTTTATGTTCTGATTTTCCTTTACTCTCTGCGTATGATTTACAACCCGGTCTGATCTTTTAAATTTAATGCGCCTTTAACCGAAGGATGATTTCTCCATGCAAAATGATTATTCCATGCACTTAACCGGCGAAGAGACGGCCATCCTGGAAGGCAGGCAGGGCGAAGTCATGCGCAAGGCGCTGGAATCGGTCGTGCTTTACGGTCAGATATTCGGCGCCCGGCGGCTTGCGCCCGTCGAGGGAGCTGTTCATCTTGTTACCTCTGTCGGGATACCGTTGCTCAAACCGGTATTTTCCCTTATGAATGAATTGATTGCCGCGGGATTAAAAACGGCACAGCCG
>JBEKJX010000382.1:0-2743 GCA_050011015.1 Smithella sp. | reverse complement strand
ATGTCCTTGCCAGCGGGTATAGCCCCGCTCAATTACAATCATTTTTATCCACGAAGCTTAAAGAACTGGTGAAGAATCCCATCGTTACGGTGACCGTCAAAGAGATTACCAACAGTAAAGTATTCATTTTTGGCGGAGGAGTAAAGTCCGGAGTATATGAGCTTCAGCGGCGCACAACACTTTTGCAGCAATTATGTGCTCTCGGAGACGTTAAAACGGCTGATCTCAAAAGAGCGTACCTTCTGAGGAACGGGAAAAAGATCAAACAGGATTTCTATAAGCTGTTCATCAACGGGGATACTGGCGACGATGTTATACTGGAATCTAACGATTCGTTGTTTATACCTTTATTGACGGACAAAAGCATCTACGTCCTCGGGGCTGTCACCACGCCGAAAGCCATTGAATACAGGGATGGCATGACAGTAATGGAGGCCATTCTGGAAGCTGGTAGTTTCACAAAATTTGCCAGTCTTAATGATACGTCAATCCGGCGCAAAGATGGTGATAAAGAAATATCGATTCCTGTCAGGGCAAAAGAAATTATCAATAATGGAAATATGAGCCAGAACATCAAACTTATTCCTGGTGATTATATTATCGTAAAGGAAAGTATCTTCTGATACACTGATGAAAAAATACTTGATAGTCTGAGTGGAGATTCGAATGGCTTCTGATCAGCTTGACTACACCAAATACCTATTGTTGCTTAAAAAAAATAAAAGAGCCTTTATAATTGTAGCTCTGTCAATAATGACTATAACTACGGTATATAGTTATATGTTACCACCAAAATATGAAGCCAGTAGTACCGTTTTTATTGAAAAAAGCTTTATTAGCGAGTTGTTTAAAGGGCTGGCGGTAACACCTTCTATTGATGACAAGATAAGAGCATTGAGCTATGGGTTGAACAACAGGGCCTTAATCACTAAGGTCATAGATGAGCTTGATCTTGATCTCGATATCAAAAAGAACAAGAAAGAAAATGTTGATAGTTTTATAAGTAAATTACAAAAAAACACACAAATAAAAGTTAAAGACAAGGAAGGACTATTCACCATCTCTTTTCAAAGTGATAATCCTAAACTATCACGCGATTATGTCAATACTCTGGTAAGAAAATATATAGAAGGAAATCCTTTCAGTAAACGAGATGATACAGCGGAGGCTACCCATTTTATTGACGATCAAATAAATACAGTTAAACAAAAACTGGAAAAAGCCGATGCAGAAATAAACAATTTTAAAAGGAGCGATGGTTCTGTCGCCAGCATGGATCCCGCTATCCTGCTCAAAGAAATCGATGAATCACAACAGCATATTGATGATTTAAGGATTAGACAGGCTCAATTGGAAACGGCTCTGGCGACACTTGCCAATACGAGCAAACCTGGCCCCTCCAACCCAAATCTTCTGGCACTGCAGAAGAAGTTGGAGGATTTACAACGCCTTTATACTGATAAATATCCTGAAATCATAAATACGAAAAATGAGATTAATGCATTACTGGAACAAATGAAAACTTCACCTAAAAGCAATCAAGTACATAATTCACCGGAACAGGACAAGTTGACATCTGAATTACGGGTACTGCGTCAGGCTGAAGCTAATCTTCAAGGCATTGTTTCAAATAATCGGCGCTTATTGCAGAATATTCCCTCCGCTAGAGCCCGTCTTGACGAATTGGAGCGTGAAAAGCTTTCTCAAAAAAACCTCTTTGACCAACTTGCGTCCCGGAAGGGGCAGTCAGAAGTGTCGAACCAGTTAGAATCACAGGATAAGACAACAAACTTTCAAATTGTCGATCATGCCGTAATGCCGACAATGCCGGTCAGTCCAAACAGAGTAAAAATTATTTTGATGGGAATATTCGCAGGAATTGCCGGTTCATTTGGAATTCTGCTTGTTAAGGATGCGATGGATCATTCAATAAAACACGTGGATGTTGTCAGATCTCTTGGAGTACCTCTCATCGCCATTATTCCCCACATTGATGACCCTCTCGTTGTTGCATCTCGAATAAAAAGCGATAGGTGGCTTTACCTTATCTCCGGGACCTATTTTGCCATTATAGTATCCGTTCTTCTTATGGAACTGCTTAATATTACGGTTATCGCCTATTTTTTTGAATCCAAATTACAGGGTGAGTTCATGAGCAGAATAGAGAGAGCAATTGAAAAAGCAACTGCGCTGCGAAATTTGGTGGCAAGCGAGGCAGATCGTCCAAAACCGCTCCTGCAGCCAAAGTTGTCTAAGCCCCCGCAGGATGCGTTGAGATTAAAGCCTCAAAGTTACCTGCTCACCACTCTCAACGATCCTCATTCAGCGGTTTCCGAAGAATATCGAAAGCTCAAGTCCATAGTTGTTAAACTTACCAATGGCGATGAATTTAAAAACGTTCTGATGGTCACGAGCACGGTGGCATCTGAAGGAAAAAGTATTACGGCACTCAATCTTGCCGTCACGATGGCCCAGGAATTTGATCACACCGTACTGCTCATCGATGCAGACCTGAGAAAGCCGTCCATTCACCGCTATTTGGAAGTTAATCCCACTGTGGGCTTTGCGGACTGTCTTGTCGATGGAATCGATATCGGTGACGCCATAATCAATACGGGGATCGGCAAGCTTTCCATAATTCCAGCCGGGCGGGAAGTGAAAAACCCTTTGGAATTGTTCTCCTCGCAAAAGATGCGGGAGCTAGTAGATGATATCAAAAACCGCTATCATGATCGCTATGTAA
>JBEKJX010000381.1:2288-2949 GCA_050011015.1 Smithella sp. | reverse complement strand
GCCTGCGGGTCCAAATCAACAAGAAGCGTCTTTTTGCCTTTCCGGGCCAGTCCTGCCGCGAAATTAATCGACGTTGTTGTTTTACCAACCCCGCCTTTTTGGTTAATAATGGCGATGATATTTTTATTCATATGTTTAAGGCTTTCTGTTTATTGTGCTGCGTGTTTTGTTGTAGATTTTTTGGGCTGAACTGTAACTGGCTCAAGAACAAGCTTGCCATTCTTAACTTTCATTTCCACATAGTCGCCTTCAACAACAGGAAAATCCTTCCGCACGTCGAGCGGAATGTTTACCTGAAAATTCTTTTTAATCTTTACTAAAGGCATTTTTGCGTCCTCCATAGGCATATAAAAATTACATTATGATATTATGATGAAATTATATCATAATGAAAAAATAAATCAAGGCTATTTTTTTTATGGGTTGCCAGGCTAATTATGAGGTAATTTTTACTTTTCATTTTTTATCAATTAAAGTAGGATTGCACAAAGTTTCGGAAAAAACTCGGCGGGTATATTAATTGTACGGCCGCGCTGCGCGCGCCCGTACGGCGAGCGCAAATCCCGTCGGCCTTGGCATGCAAGTATACCAGCCCGCCGTGATTTTGCTCAACTCGCCGTTGTGTAAAATGATGAACGCAAAATCCAGCAGCAGTTGAAAA
>JBEKJX010000381.1:0-2272 GCA_050011015.1 Smithella sp. | reverse complement strand
TAACAAAATGCCACAGGAAATTATAACAGCATTTCTTCTCGGCACATTTAGCGCACTGCTTGGTGCCTTCGTAAATCATTTGCTTTCCAAAGACAGAGACATGAGAAGAGAATTTAACGAAGCCGCAAATGTCTTCCGAAATATTTTTGAAGGTATTCTGGCTACTATCCATCAAAACCCCGATCTGCCTGATCGTCAAATCGTTGCTGAAATCCTTATTAAAAACTATCCCGATCAAAGAATTGCTATGGGAAGTCTCAGTCGGCAAATGTGGTACATCAAGAAACGCGCATTCCACAGAGCATGGCAAGAGTATGTAAACCCCGAAAGTCGCAACGATGAGCCATTTCTTAGTTATTGTGGCACTGCCTGGGAAGTTGGAAAATCTTTTGATAGAAAATATATTATTAAGTCTATCGAGCGCCTTATTTCTTTTGCTAACTAATTGGTACATAATGAACCTCCTAAAAAATAAAATACACAACCTATCGCTGTACCTGACCACTACGCGTCAGGTGAGCTTTTCGTTGTGCCATTGAAAGAGAGGATGCCAAATGTCAGATAAGAGTAATCTTGATGTCAGCAGACGCATACAAGAAAAATTTGAATTCTATTTTTTGAGCCTTACATTCATTATTCTCGGTTTGTCTATCCAAACCTCAAAGTTTGGTTCTCACTCGATTCCCGACGGTTTTGAATTACTTGCCTGGATATTCCTCTTTGTTGCGGGAATGGCAGGCTTGTCTAGGATGAGGTGGTCACCTTCACTTTACAAGGTCAAACATGAAATCATACGGCGAGAGCAGTACCGTGACGAGGCAAAACGCAGAGAGTTAAGCGGTGAGACATACATCATTCAGCAGGAAAAGGAGAAACCAATCGGAGATTTTATTGCCGACGTCTCACAGGGTGTCGAAGAGGTTGAAGAACAATTGGGCGATCTTGAAATAAAGAATGACAGAAAGTATTGGTTACATATTTATGGTTTCACTTTTGGTCTGTTGTTTTTAATGGTTTCGCGCGGATATGATCCAGCTCTTCGTTTTATATGCACCTTATTGAAGTAATCAGGTGCAGCTTGACGCCGGAAACTAGGCGTTTGTGATAACGCTGGAAGAGGGAAGGGTAGGGCTACCGAGAAGATTTGGTCCAATTACTAAAGATGCAGGCCGGGTTTTAGGGTCTGTTTATTGAATATGGGATTGAAACGAGCAAATGCGTGACAGCTTATTTTTCGTTCATACAAAATCCACCTATCTTCCTGTAAGAGTTATGCTACATAATTCCTATACTTTTGTAGATTTCAAATGTAAAAAGTGATAATCAAATAAACATTAATAGGATCAATTCCATTCACAAACCGACAGATTGATATGATACCTGATCATCCATCGTTGGAGCCTTTCGAATGAAAAAGAAAAAATTAGAAAGCCAGCAATCTGATCTTAAAGCGTCTTATTTTCCATCGTTTCTTTTTTCATTCAGCCACAAAATGTCAAAAGTACCATCAACGTGTGTAGAATACGAAGCAAAATATAGTCATTGGAATAAAGAATTAACACTCTACCGGACCATTTGGGATGATAATAGAAGGAAAGGTGCGACATACGGCGGGGAGGAGAAGGATGACGTGACCGCTAAAGGCAGAATTGAAAGATGTTACAACCGTTGCAAACAACCACAAAATACGATTAATAAATGTGATGCATGTTTTATAGAGGAGAATAGCATACTGGGATTTAAAAACGACGTTGCTTGGAAACTATTTTATGACCATGCAACGTTTGAAGAGATAATGAAACCAGATGCTAGAACTATATTCGACAAGCCGAAATATGACCTCCGTGAAGAAGTCGAAATCCTTCCAAGCTATCCATGTACCGGTTCCTTTATATCAGATGACAAGGCGTGCAAGCTTAAGACGTGTCCAAAGGAAATAAATTACACTCCCATTTCAAAATGTTCGCATTATTATAATTATTGTAAGAAATGGTTGCAAGCAACAAGAGATAATCAAGAATATTTTATTCACAGATTGAAAAAAGAGAGTGGGTTTGATGAAGCAATAATGAATTTTATGAGAGTCTTGTACGCTGCAAGATGGCACATAGACAAAAAGGAACGGGAAACAGCAAGGAATCTTTTGTTAGACTATTTAATTCCATTACATGTAGATCACAAAACCGGTTTATTGCCTCACTATAAAATACTAATCCCTATGAGAGAGATCATTTATAAACTTGCCAGTAATTTGTCAAAAAAGTGCAAAGAC
>JBEKJX010000380.1:0-3081 GCA_050011015.1 Smithella sp. | reverse complement strand
TATTGCAATTGGTGCATTTATTTTACCTATGGACAACTCCGAGATCGCTTTTCGTATAATTAGAAAAAATCCTAATAATTGCAAGTTTATTTTCACATTCCAGTTATTTATTTCTGTTTGAAAGGTGCAACGGTGCGTTCAATTGCCCGTCGAAGATGAAGTATCAAGTAATCATAAATTTCACAAATATTCATATGCAAAATCCAATGAATTTTTCCGTATTTTGGATTACATTCATCTATAAGCTTTTTATGTTGGTTCAAATAATCATCAAAGAAATCTACTTTATATGGTTTTGGTATATTTTTAAGTAAATCTGGGAAACCAGTAAATGGTATAATATCTTTTGGATATCCTTTGCTTTTATAGTCCAACACAAACTTGCGAATATAACTCCATACTTTTTCATTACTTGCAAATTCCTGGATTTCGCAAGCTATATATTCCCATGCTTTATAATCTAATAAACCTTGAGTTCTCAAAAAGTTTACTTTATCAAAAAGAGTTAAAGAATCATTTAATAATTTTTCATCTTCCTCATTTTCCCAATCCATAGTTTTTTCACGAATCTTGTTGTAAAACTCATAAAATTTTTCATCCAAAAATTTATAATAGACTTCATTTATCAATTCCGTCTTTCTTATTGAATTATGTTCTGTGATTGTTTTATACGCAAAATAAATCCCAATTATAGTTGCCCATTTTACCCAATACGGAGTGCACGAATTTAAGAAACCAATGAAGCCAGTTATACATTCCATTTTAACTCTCCTATTGATGTATTTTATTTATTATTTTAAGCTGATTTGTCTCTGAACTTGTACCACAATAAAAATTAGAATTCTTTCATTTTTTATTAGGATTACCGATTGAAAAAGTGAATAATTTTAAAACTGATATTTCGAGACTTTCAAGAAGTTATCAATAAAAAATCCAGTAAATAATTTTTCAAGATCGCCAACCGCCGAAATCACTGTCTACACCTATGACGTTTCAGTCGTGATTATTCATTAGTTGCTTTGCATTATAATTAAGATTTATTATAATATATTTCTGAAGAATCAGAAAAAAAAGAATCTTTTGGCGTAACACAGATAATTTCATTAGGAGTGACGTCGTGCATAAGATATCCCTCTCTAGAATGAATATACGCTTTAGGATTTTGCCTCTGATGGAAAAGACTCAATGTATTGATGGCAAATGGAACTTGCGAAAAGGTATGTAGATCATTAGGATCGATAGCTACTTTGACGATGACAGGATTACCGATATTACGAAGTATTTGGGTGATCGATGAATAGTCCTTAATAGGCTTATAGATTGCCTCTCCACCAAAATAAGTGAAGAAGTCTTTTGTTCCGTAACTAATGACCTGATCAGGTGCTAGACAAAACCATATTTTACCGTTACGACCATAATCTTGCCCGATTGAAAAATATGATTCCCATGCTTGTTTAAGCAGATTAAGATCTTCAACAGAAAATTGTGAACTAAATTTTTTAAGGAATTTATTTTGATGGTTTTTTCGATCCAATACTCGGATTCCACATTTTTCAAAATATCCTTTCTCTGATTCCTTTGTGCAGTGATAGCCAACTACTTTATGTTTCAATATGAAAGCATTCAACTCCTCTGCGATAGAACAAAAAGGCTCTGACTCAATTAAGTTTTCCATATAGTTATTTGAAAGAAGAATGTCGTGATGAGAAAGAAGACTCTCCATCATTCCATTAGGCCACCAATCAGATGCATCTAAATGAAGCGGTAAGTCGTGAGACTTTAACAATGTTTAATATCCTTATAGAAGTCTATTTCTTTTTGGGAGTTCGGGGAACATAACACTTAATTGATTGCGATATGTTTTTAACAAATGTAGATAGAATTAAGTGTTATGTCCCCCGAACTCCCCCCAGGCAACTAAGATTCCTGCAACAACCATCGGTATAATAGATTCAAGCATTACACTCAACTTACCTATAAAAAGACTAATGCCTAACACTCTTAATAGCCTCACTCCTTTTTTGCTTACATTTATTTTCAAATTCAATCAATGCGTCTATTAATAAAGAGTAATCTGCAGTAGCTGGTATTATTTTACTTATTTCTACTAATGCATCTTTAAGACTTTTTCCGTGATAGATTAAATAACTTACGAGTACAGCACCACTTCGGCTGCCTACAAAACAATGAACTAAAACAGGTTTTTTATTCTTAATCATGAAATCAATGAAATCAATTATCCTGAATAATTGTTCCATAGTTGGAGCATGGTAATCTTCGATATGTTCTTCCAAATGTTTAAATTTCTTTTCTCTAAGTTTAGCTTTAAATTCATCATTACGTCGTTCTAAAGATACAATAGCCCGTATAACAGTATCTTATACAATTTACCACGTACAAAAGATATCTTTCTCTAGTATACCCAAGAAGGTTTTAGATGGTGTTGTTCCGATATATCTAACAGTGAAACAAAATAAGTTTCCAGTATCAAAGCCATTCTGTATCTTTGTATTTTCAGAATTAAAACTCGAGCGAATTATATGTATTAATTATTTCTTCTGTTAAAGTAAGAGGGTTTACGAATTTGAAGCGCTCAAAATATTTTAGTATTTTATCATGATCTCTTGTTTCTGCTATTAGAATATAATTTAAGTAATAAATGCTTAAGCCACTATCAAATACATATCCCTTATCGTTACTAAGCCACTTAGTTGCAAACTTTAAAATCTTATCTTTATTTTGACATAAAAATTTTTCGAGGTTTGAAATCGTCTCGATATTAAAGTAAGTTAATTGTTCCACCATTAAATCTCTATCTACAAATCTTTTCTTTATTATCCCTTGACAAGTGGCTGCTATTTCTAAATCTAGTTTTTGGATGAGTTTACTTGTATCAATGAATGAGGTCAAAGATAACTTGTCAATTGTTACTAAAGAGGAATCTTTTTCAATATTAGATTTAACTTCTTCTTCATATCTACGCAGATCATTTCTTATTCTAATGAATTCTATATCAGCTAACTCTAACATACCCGCTAATCTAGAAAAACTTCGCCTGATGGTTTTTGGGATACCCTGTTT
>JBEKJX010000379.1:0-2511 GCA_050011015.1 Smithella sp. | reverse complement strand
CAACAGAAGAGATTTAAACCGGAACAGAAAGCAGAACGCAAGAGACTCAAAGAAGAACAGAAAGCTGAAGCGAAGAAACTCAAAGAAGAGAGAAAAGCAGCAGATAAAGTCGAAGACGCAAACTAATCTCTTAGATCTTAGATTCGAAGTTAATGTGCGGCAAGAGACACGAGGGAGAATTCCATCGTGTCTCTTAACGTAACTGTAAAAATAAATACCGGCAAATAAAGGGGAAAGAGAGTTCTTATGTCAGGAATTAAAGGAGCGACTATTGCATGTTTCCACCGGTAATCAATAATATTTAACCGTCTTAATTTCATTTGTTCGCAGGCAACAGACAATTCTTCCGATTTGAAAATCAAAAAAATATTTTTTTCTTCCTTAAATCCTTAATTTCCACAAAGCCAAATTTATGCTAGAGTTCAATCAGTAATCGTTAAAAAATTATTTCCCGTTAAAAGTATCAAATAAATTTGTGGCGTTTGCAGTATGAGCACCGATCCATATAAACAATGTTGGCCAAAGAGATGCAATTGTGAATATCACGAGATTAACCGAATATGATCTACCCTCGCTTGCTGAATTGTTCACCCAATTCTGGGGTGAAGTATCGTCAATTGAAAAGATGAAAAGCTCTTTCGCGAAGATATCAAATAGCCCAACTTACATCCTTTTGGCTGCAAAGCAGAATGAAAAGCTGATTGGATTCGCTATGGGTATCATTTGCCGGGAGCTCTACGGAGATTGCAAACCGTTTATGGTGATTGAAGATTTGATCGTCCACAAAAATCAACGCCGAAGCAAGGTTGGATCTGGCCTCATGCGGGAATTAGAAAAAATCGCCATTGAAAACGATTGTTGTCAGGTAATCTTCGTTACTGAAGCAAAACGCACAGAGGGGTGTCGTTTCTATAAATCATTAGGCTACGAATTTGAACCACATAGAGGCTTTAAAAGAAAATTAGAAACGGCCAACAAATAAATTCAGCGGATTCAAAGGACGCGCCGTTGATTATTGCAGTGCACACTTCTTTCTTATCCACAGATTGTGATTGTTGACAATCATTCAATCGGAAAGAATCAAAAAATAACTGAACTCTAACTTAACATATGATACAAGTATCAACGGCAGGTCACTATGTTAAATAAAATAAATATTAGTCCCCGGAGACAGATTCTGATCGTTTATATCGTTTTGGCAGTTATTACACTTGCCGTTTTCTGGCAGGTGAATCAATATAACTTCCTCGATTTCGATGATAACATTTATGTTACAGAGAACAGTCATACTCAGTCCGGAATCACGCTGGAAGGATTTCGTTGGGCTTTCAGTACAACTTATGCTGAATTCTGGCACCCTTTGACGTGGCTATCTCTGATGCTCGATTACAATCTCTACGGCCTGAATGCCGGCGGTTATCATATGACCAGCGTTATCCTCCATATCCTGAGTACTTTACTGCTGTTCTCTATCTTCAACCGTATGACTGGAGCAATCTGGAAAAGCGCTTTTATCGCGGCTATTTTTGCCCTGCATCCCTTGCGGGTAGAATCCGTAGTCTGGGTTGCCGAGCGTAAAGATGTTTTAAGTATCTTTTTCGGATTAGCGAGCATTTATTCTTATGCTCTTTATGTCGAAAAGTTTCAATTTTCCAAATATTTGCTTTCTTTAATATTATTTGCTTTTAGCTTGATGGCCAAATCCACGCTGGTCACCCTGCCATTTGTGTTGATGCTTCTGGATTATTGGCCGCTGGGTAGATGGCAAAAGGCCCTCACTCCGGTAAAAGTGCCGATAGCGGCTGCTGAAAGAGAAAAAAAGCAAAAAACTAAAAAGCGTAAAGCGGATTCCATGAAAGAGAAAAAAATATCAACGCCGATTAATAGCCGCATTCATTCGACCGGAAGGATTTTGTGGGAAAAGGCGCCTTTTATTTTCTTAACAATCATCTCGAGTATTGTGACCATCCTGGCTCAAAATAAAGGCGGCATGCTTATTTCCATGGAAAGTCTGCCCTTTTTTGTACGTATTCAGAACGCAGTTATTTATTATGTTTTTTATTTAGGAAAAATTTTCTGGCCGGTTGACCTGACCTTTTTTATTCCTATGAATAATTTCTTTCCGTTGTGGCAGATCTTAGCTTCCTGCTTCATCCTGACTATAATTACTATTACTGTTATTTATGCCTTTAAGAAATTACCTTTCTTATTCGTGGGTTGGTTTTGGTATTTGGGAACTCTGATTCCTGTAATAGGGTTGGTGAAGTCCTCAAGCTACGCGATTGCCGATCGTTTTACTTATCTGCCCTGTATAGGCATTGCCATTATGCTGATCTGGGGCATTCCGCTTTTGTTTTCCCGCGAAGACATCCGTAAAAAAATTTTATTCCCGGCAGGAATAGGTGTTCTGGCCATCCTGACAATTTTAACCTGGAAACAATGCGGTTACTGGAAAAACATAGGCACCCTCTCCAGACACGCGTTGCAGGTAACAAAGGATAATTATTTGTC
>JBEKJX010000378.1:0-2523 GCA_050011015.1 Smithella sp. | reverse complement strand
AAAAAGGCGTGGCCATCGGGAACGAGGCCCTGTTCACCAGGGTTAAGCAGGAAAAAACTCCCGGACTCATCGGCATGGATCTTTTACGGCTGGCACTGGAGAGGGGCGCCAATGCGGAAGAAGCAGCACAGGTTATTATCGAACTCCTGAAAAAATATGGGCAGGCAGGCCCCTGCGGATATCGCGATAAGAAGTTCAGCTACATGAACTCGTTCATCATTATGGACAGGCATGGCCTGATCAAACTGGAAACAGCGGGCAGGAATTACGCGCTCAAGCGTTTCACCGGTCATGCCGTGATTTCAAACGGGATAACCATTACGAAGGACTGGGACTCGTCTTCGCTGGCAGCGGGCGCTGATTTCAGCGCGTTTACCGATCCTTTGATTACATTCTTTTCAGGAAGCGCCTTTCGGAGGGAATGTAATCAGGCTTCCATCCTCAAGGCAAAAGACCCTATCAGCATAACCGACGTCTTCGCAATGCTCCGGGGTCATTACAGAGATATACCGGCGAAGGGATTCAACCGTGATGTATGCATGCATGCGTCTGACCCGTTTATCAGGAAGTCGCAGACAACCGGGTCGCTGGTGGTTGAATTGCGCCCGGATGACAAGTTCAGGATATTCGTTACCGGAGGTTCCACGCCGTGCCTCACCGCATTCAAGCCATTCATACCCGCCGCACCTTTCAAAGACACCAGCGTTGGCGCCGGATATTTCTCTGATCATTCCTACTGGTGGAGACATGAGGTCTATCACATCAGTGCAGCCTTGCGCTATGAAACCGTCAGCCCCCTGGCGCGGGGATACATTCTGGACAAAGAGAAACAATGGGATGCCCACCTTCCTGTTTATGAATGGAACAGCGCGGAAAAGTTATTGATTGAAACTTCCCATGGCGCGTTCCTGGAGTCGGAGAATTGGGAAAAAGCTATGATTGAGCGGATGAAAGAAATGAAAAGGACTTCCACGGGCATGTCTTCCTTGTTCTGGAAACGAATGGCCCGGCGTTCGGGAGTCCCTCTGGCATGATCCACTGATGCAAATATTTATCTTCGCATAACATCGATTTTATCGGAATCGTCAGCAACATTTTATATGTGCGTTGGCTAAAAGATTTACGGCTCTAATTTCTTGAAGTTCATTACCATCTGCAAAAACTCTTTATGGTCATTTAGTCTTATTTTGAAGCGCTTGTTCTTTCAGCCGGATTTCAGTGTCCATCCTCTGCAAGTATTCCGTTTTCATCTCATAATAATCACTCACATTCTCTTTGAATATATCATAGATACACCTGCCTGCTTCCGGGTTCATTTTAACATAAAAATTAAAAACATTAATTAGGACCTCCGGATCTTTGACATCTCTGAAACGCAAAGGATTATTTAGAATATCAAAGAAATTTTTCTGATCTTTGATTTCTTTACTCATTTCCGACTGGATGGCGGGAAGGAGCGATTTGTGAATCAAAATAGCGGCGTGCTTTTCAAAATACAGAAGATGCCATTCATCCCCGGCACTCAGAAAATCGAATATCAAACTGAGATTCCGGTAATGGATTATCGCAACCTTGAAAGGATACTTCTTTGTAAAGCGATGTATGTCGTCAATGGTTACATGCTTCGTGGTAAATTCCATATAGTCAGGAAAAACCTGGGTTGCATAGAGGCCCCCGCGGGGATCAATAAAAACATTGTAATCAGGATAAAGAGCCCATACCAGATAACCGCCGATGACATAGTCGTTGAATATCGGTCCTTCCGGATGGTATTTCTTCAGGAAGGCAACTTCCTTCACCGGCGCGAAACTGTCGAGTCCGGCGCCAAACCATTTGTTGTCTGCGGCGTACCTTAAGTTAAGATAAGGAGTACTGATAAAAAAGAAAAGAAAAATCAGCAAAGAAAAGATAGTTATCCTGCCCGGAAAGTTCTTGAGTATCAGCCGGTGAATCAGCAGGTAGAAAAAGATGAAGAAAAAGGCAATGGGGAAGAAATAAGATGCCCTGCCTATCTCCATGCCTTTGCAGTACAGGGCGAGACTTACTATCAGCAAAGCAAAATCACACGATCGCTTCTTAACGAATTCATGAATAGAAAGGCTAAAGACTGTAAGAATCATCACGGTCATTATCCACGCGGTTAAACCGTCATTGAAAAATGAAATAGTAGTATTTTTTAAAGCCGGCCAGAGGCTCGCGTAGGCTAAAATAAACTTGTCGTACGGTCCGGGACTAATAACCCCTAAATAAATGCTTAACAGGTATTTAATGCCGTAGGGATTCAGCAGCGTGGCGGCTCCGGACAAAACGCATACAACTCCGAGATGAACCAGTTCTCCGGTGGTAAATGATTCCCGTGAAAAGAAAATCCTGTTTAAAATCTCGCCGGTAAAAGCAAGAGCAAGAAAAGCTAAACCCATAACGAAAGCGCCATGCAGATTAACCCAGAAAGCGAAAATCAAGGGATAAAGATAAAAAAGAAACTTCCGGCGGGTTATCTTGACGCAAAAAAAGACAAATACG
>JBEKJX010000377.1:0-2538 GCA_050011015.1 Smithella sp. | reverse complement strand
GGTGCCAGCGGGATGCGCCGTCAGGATTTGATTTTCGCTATCTTGCAGACACAAGCGGAACAAAATGGAGTGATTTCCGGTTCGGGAGTATTGGAAATTTTGCCCGATGGTTTTGGCTTTTTACGCGCCGTGGATTACAACTACCTGCCCAGTCCGGATGATATTTACATTTCGCCCTCGCAGATTAGAAGATTTAATTTGAAAACCGGCGACACAATTTCCGGTGAAGTCCGCCCTCCAAAAGAAGGGGAAAAATATTTTGCCCTTTTAAAAGTTGACACCGTAAATATGGAAAGCCCCGAACAAGCCCGTGACAAAATCCTTTTTGATAACCTGACACCTCTTTATCCTTTGGAAAAATTAAATCTGGAATTTGATCCTAAAAATTATTCCACCAGAACTTTGGATTTGTTCGCGCCGATTGGTAAAGGACAACGTGGATTGATAGTTTCTCCGCCTCGTGCCGGTAAAACAGTCCTTTTGCAGGACATTGCCCACAGCATTTCCGCAAATCATCCTGAAGTGGTTTTAATGGTGCTTTTAATTGACGAACGGCCGGAAGAAGTAACCGATATGCAGCGCAGTGTTGCCGGTGAAGTTATTGCTTCTACATTTGACGAACCGGCTTCCTTCCATGTGCAGGTGGCCGAAATGGTGATTGAAAAGGCCAAGCGCCTTGTCGAACATAAAAAGGACGTGGTTATTTTACTCGACAGCATAACCCGTTTGGCGCGAGCATACAACACTGTTGTTCCGCCCAGCGGAAAAGTTCTTTCCGGCGGTGTCGATTCCAATGCTTTGCACAAGCCTAAACGTTTCTTCGGCGCGGCCAGAAATATCGAGAATGGCGGCAGTTTGACGATAATTTCCACAGCTCTGATTGATACCGGAAGCCGGATGGATGAAGTCATTTTCGAAGAATTCAAGGGAACAGGCAATATGGAACTGCATCTAGACCGCCGCATCGCCGATCGCAGAGTATTCCCTGCTTTCGACTTAATCCGTTCCGGAACAAGAAAAGAAGAATTGCTGATTCCTAAAGCAAATCTCAATCGTATCTGGATATTGCGCAGGTTGCTTCAGGAAA
Organism: Smithella sp.; assembly: GCA_050011015.1. GTDB lineage: Bacteria > Desulfobacterota > Syntrophia > Syntrophales > Smithellaceae > Smithella. The sequence continues at coordinate 1,451 of JBEKJX010000377.1, read as the reverse complement.
TGAATCCTGTTGATGCCATGGAATTTATTATCGGCAAAATTAAAAAAACGGAAACTAATCAGGAATTTTTGGATTCTATGAACGCGTAACGGTATAAAAAAGGTTTTGCGTTTTTGCTTGAAATTTTACCGTATATATTATAAGGCATGCGAACACTTTAAATAAAGCAAAAAACATCAATAATTAATTGTAGATAAACACCAGGGAGGAAAAGAAAAAAGACATGAAAGAAGGAATTCATCCAGAATATAAAGAAACAACCATCACTTGTGTTTGCGGCAACGTCATTGAAACAAGGTCGACCAAAAAAGACATTAAGACGGAAATTTGTTCCAACTGCCATCCTTTTATAACAGGTAAACAAAGGCTTGTAGATACTGCTGGCCGCGTCGAGAAATTCAAGAAAAAGTACGAAACCAAAACGGAAAAGCCGCAGATCAAAAAGAAAACACCCACGGTAATTGTAAAGAAACCAAAAGAATAATAATTACAAAAATTTTCTTAATGAAAAACCAAAATATTGGACTACGTTTTTATGATAAAAACTGTTCATCTTTCTTCTGCTAGGCTGCCTTCGTTTTTTGGGATTGAGTCACTGGTTTCTCCATGTGTGGAGCCATACGCTTCAAGTTGCCCTCTTCCTTGCCGTCGCGACATTTTTTTGAATGTAACCCGGCATTACCATTTGTAGGTGTCCTTTCCAGCGGGAAGGAACTTACAGATGTGCCTTTTTTAAAACTAACCTTAAACACTACAAATTTACTTTAAAGAAATAACATGGATATTTTATTAGATAAACTTCGCGACATTGAAATACGTTACCGGGAACTTGAGGGGCTACTTAGTGATCCTAAAATTGTATCGAAGCAGGGCCTTTATCAAAAGTATGCCAAAGAGCACGCCGATTTAAGAGAATTGGTGGAAACTATACGTCAATATGAAAAGATCAGAGATCAGATAGAAGAGTATCAGGGGGTTTTGGCGGAAGGCGATGAAGAATTAAAAGCAATTGTTAAGGAAGAAATGCCGCAATTAAAGCAAAAGCAAACTGATTTGAAAGAAAAGTTAAATATTTTGCTGCTGCCTAAGGATCCCAATGATGACAAAAACGTCTTTCTGGAAATTAGAGCGGGCACGGGAGGCGATGAAGCCGGCCTTTTTGCCGGCGATTTATTTCGAATGTACGCTCGGTATGCGGAAACTCAGGGCTGGCGTGTAGAGGTAGTAAGCAGTTCTTCGACAGGTGGCACCGGCGGGTTTAAGGAAATTATCGCCCTGATTGAAGGCAACGGAGCCTACAGCCGCCTGAAGTACGAAAGCGGCGTTCATCGCGTCCAGCGCGTACCGGTCACGGAGGCGCAGGGACGAATTCACACTTCGGCAGTCACCGTGGCCATTATGCCCGAAGCGGAAGAAGTGGAACTCAATATTGATCAAAATGAACTGCGAGT
>JBEKJX010000376.1:0-2546 GCA_050011015.1 Smithella sp. | reverse complement strand
ATTCTGGTGGCCTTTAGAACATTTGTTTTAACCAGATCGGCCTTAACAGGAGAAGCGGATTCATCAGCGGCAAAAGCTAAAGTTGACAAAAGAAAAATCGTGCCAACCAGATACCATAAAGCTTTCTTCATGATTAACTACCTCCACAATATTTCTGAGGTATGCTAAAGCAACTTGCATGCCAACAAAGTAACGCTAAGTAGTGATGTGTATATTATTGAAATTATAGATTAATATATTTTAATGAGAATGGCTGCTATCTTTTGATTCAATAAATGGGGAGTAAATACTCAGCAATGGGGAATAATTCATCTTAGCCACCGGTTAGGCAGTGTGTTGTTTCATTTAGACTTGAGATAAAAAATCGTATTAAAATCTTCGGGGTTTTTTTCTTGTAAATGGTCATCTCTATTCAAAAGCAATTTATTACTAGATGAAGATGTCTTGTCCCGGAAAATTGTGCCGCATGTTAAACTCGCGTTCTATCTTAACAATTTCTGATAGGTCTGTCTTTTTTAATGAAGCGCTCCGAGGATGCTTTTCATAAACGGCTCCATTCCCCAATTATCATCATAGGTCATACCTAACCGGACGACAACAAGTTTGTGCGAAGGAATTATCGCGATGGTCTGTCCTTGATAGCCCAAGGCAAAGAATGAATCCGCTGGCAATTGAGGATATGGCCGGTTATCGGGATTTGAGCCATTACCTCTGTTTAGCCAGAAATGAGCGCCGTACCGGCCTTTCGGAGCCGCAGGTGCCGGGGTAGTGGTATATGCCACCCAGCCTTCGGGCAGTATCCGTTCGCCCCGCCAGATGCCGTCATTTAAATATAAAATACCGAAACGGGCATAATCGCGGGCTGTCGCATAAATAAAAGAAGACCCGACAAATGTTCCTGTCGCGTCTGTCCCCCAAATGGCGCTGCGCATATCCAATTTGTTGAATAATTCACGCCGCGGGAAATTCCAATATGCCTGCCGGCTTCCGAGTATATCATAAATATAACGCTGGATGATATTGGTCGTTCCTGATGAGTAACTCCAGAGGGTATCCGGTCCAACCGCCAGAGGTTTGGATGCTGCATAGGCCGCCATATCCGGTTTCAGAAACAACATAACATTGACATCGGAAACAGGCCGCTCGGCGTAAGCCTCGACCCACTCCAACCCTGAGCTCATCCTCAGAAGCTGATCCAGAGTAATTGATCGCCGCGGATCATTTGCCTTCTGCCATTCGGGGATGGCCGCCGGAGCCCCAATGGAAATTTTTCCTTTCTTCACGAGAATACCCACAATCGCGTTGGTAAAACTTTTAGCCATAGACCAGCCAAGTAAGGGAGTGTCTTTCGTAATGCCCTTTCCGTAACGCTCGGCAATGATACGTCCATTATAAACGATGAGCAGGGCGCGTGTGTAAAGTTTTTTCTTTGGATCAGATTCGATAAAGAGTCCATCCACGACGGATGTGATCCGGGCCATATCGATGTCAGCCGGTGTCGTGCCGGCGGGCATGCTGTCGCCCATGGGCCAGGGCAGCGCTTCGGGATTAGCTGGTTCGGGAGGGGATATTACAGGTTTCCATTTCCGAATCGCATTTTCTTTGACGCCGGAGAGGAGAACGGCGCCCAATTTATCAATGTACACCGCTTTCTTCTCATAAAGTCCGGTTCCCAATAGAGAGCAGGTAACGCTTTTCTCCTCCCTGTTGATTTTCGCCTTAAATAATTTAAATAGAGGATTGAAACCCATGTCTTCCTGTTCAACAATCACCGTGTCACGCCCGGAGACGAATACCGCCGCGCACAGGGCTTGAGCTTTGAAGGCACAACCGATTGGAAGTTGTTTGACATATTCCCTGTTTTTGTAACCGGTGAAAAAAGCGACGGCAAAAAGAATAATAACAAGACCGATGATAAATTTCTTTCCCGTAAAAATCTTCATATTGCGCTCCTCTCGCCTTTCCTGTTTCATATCCCAACCTGTTTAGGGGCAGTCCCCCATGGCTTTAGCAATTTCTAATATGCCGCAATTACCCAGTGTACAGGATTTTTGCGCGTCAGGACAGCCAAGCTCTTTGTTGTTCTGATTTAAATAAAAAACTGCCCTATTTTTATAGGCATCGGCAAAATCTTCTTTCAGCTTGATAGCCATATTAAAATCATCGATGGCATTTTTAAACTGGCCCAGTTTAGCGTAATTAATTGCCCTGCTGTTGTAGGCTTTGAAATAACCAGGATTGAGGTTTATGGCTTCATTAAGATCATCAAAGGCACGTTGATATTGCCCCAACCTGGCATAAGCATTTCCCCTGTTGTAGTAACTTTGTATATAATTTGGTTTCAAACGAATAGCCTTGTTGTAATGATCAATAGCCTCTTCGATTTTACCTTCGTTAAACAGAACAACACCAAGATTGTTATGAGCCAGATAGTTATTTTTTGTTACCTGCAAAGTATGATTAAAAAGTTCAATACTGTTTTTCCAGTAACCGCATTGCTGCCAGCTTAAAACTGCCATTATGGCAAGAAAGGCTGTTGACGCCGG
>JBEKJX010000375.1:0-2575 GCA_050011015.1 Smithella sp. | reverse complement strand
CCCAGAATAGGTATATGACCGCTTTCTTTAATTTCAGTGCTGCCTACTCTGTGATATTTCCCGTCTTCTATAAAAGTAAGTAATTGTGCTTGGCAGTCCAGAGGTAATTCGCCAATTTCTTCCAGTATAAGAACTCCTCCCTTTGATTTCTCTATCCATCCTTCTTTAGCAGCTTTGGCATCAGTAAAAGCACCCTTTTCATGTCCAAACAGCTCTGATCTTAATAACGGTTTGTCAAAGTGGGAACAGTTTATAGTGTTAATATTTTTTTCATTTACCCCTTGGTTTTTTTTAAACCACTCTTTGAACATATGAATAAAAAGCGATTTGCCTACACCTGTGGGGCCGGTCAAAAGAATTGGCGCTCCTTCACATGTTGCAATCAGAGAATGGAATTCAAACATTTTTTTGAGAAGTCCAGGGGGGACAATAAGACTTTTGCTTGTTGCATTTTTACTTTCTTCTTTTAACATCATACATACCTTTGTATTTTATTTTACATAATATAGTCTTTATTTCCATAATAAATTATCTTTTTTAATAATATATAAACAAATTGTTCCTTTAATACTATTTTGCACGCATCCTTAATATAATCAATAATTACAAATATATAAAGAAAAATTAACCTCCCTTTATTTTTTGGCACATTTCATGATGAACCTTTGAGTGTCGGCATGAAAGATGAGAGGAAATTTTTTGTATCATAATTACTAATAACTTTTTAGAAGAAAGGGAATATATCAGATGCATGATTTACCGAAGGAAGGATTTTTGAGATTAAATCAAATAATAGGCAGCAAAACAGCGCCAGCTATTATTCCTATTTCCAAGTCAAGTTGGTGGGCAGGGGTTAAAGAGGGACGGTTTCCACAACCTGTTAAGCTTGGTAAGCGAACGACTGTTTGGAGAATTTCGGACATTAGACTTTTAATTGAAAATAAACCTGAAAATAAATAAAGAAAATATCTTTACAGCTTATCCAAAAAGCTTGGCACTTGTACTGCAATTGTTCAAATCGGTCTATTTGTGAATTATATATTATTATTCATTCGTTTTTCTAAACGGCAAAACCTTTGCGCCCTGTTTTAATTTATCAAGGTAGTCTGCCCATTGCTGCATCATTTTCCGTCTTTCGTTTAGGTGCGCTGTCCGATTGTAAGCGCGTCCGTTCGGATCTTTGACCGCATGGGCAAGTTGGTGTTCAATAAAATCTGGTCTGACTTGTAAAACTTCATCGAGAATAGTTCGCGCCATTGCACGGAACCCGTGGCCCGACATTTCTTCTTTTGCGTAACCCATATTTCGCAAAGCCGCCAGAATAGCATTATCACTCATTGGACGTTCAGAAGTTCGTCCCGGAAATACATACCGGCCTGTGCCAGTCAATTTCCTAAGTTCTGTCAATATTTCAATTGCCTGTTTTGACAATGGCACAAGATGCGGTTCTTTCATTTTCATTTTACCGGCGGCAATATTCCATTCAGCATTTTTAAAATCTATTTCAGTCCATTCAGCATGGCGAAGTTCGCCCGGACGGACAAAAACCAAAGGCGCAAACTTTAAAGCGCATTGGACAACAAAGCCTCCCTGATAACCATCAATAGCTCTAAGTAGTTCACCCACTTTTTTAGGTTCTGTAATCGCCGCCCTGTTAATAGTTTTCACTGGCGGCAATGCGCCTTTTAAATCAGCTGCCGGATTACGTTCGGCTCGTCCGGTTGCAATTGCATATCTGAATATTTGATCACAAGTAGATCTTACTTTGTGCGCGGTTTCCAATGCGCCCCTTGATTCTATGCGTCTTAATACTGTGAGCAATTCGGGAGCTTTTATTTCCTTTATCGGTCTTGTCCCAAGATATGGGAAAACATCACGCTCCAATCTCGTCACAATGCCCTGAGCGTGATTTTGTTTCCAAGTCGGTGTATATCGGCCATGCCATTCCCTGGCTATAATCTCGAAGGTTTCCGTTGATTCAGTCTTTGCTTGCTTTTGTGCTTTACGAATTTCGCTGGGATCAACATTATTTGCCAGCAGTCTTCTGGCTTCATCTCGTTTTTGCCGAGCGTCTTGTAAACTAATTTCCGGATAAGCACCAAAGGCAATCTTCTTTTCCTTGCCGTCAAACCTGTATTTAAAACGCCACAATTTTCCACCGGATGGTGTGACCATAAGGAATAAACCTCCGCCATCAAACAGTGTGACTGTTTTATCCTTTGATTTTGCTTTTTGAACCTTCATGTCTGACAATGGGATAATTCTCTTTGGCATAGAAGACCTCCATTTTTTGGGTACCTGCAATCTATCTTAGGTACCTTGTAGCTGTAAATGGGTACCTAAAACAATCGGATTGTGATAAATCTTATAGCACGTCTCTGGACTAAAAGCAACAAAAAACCCGCTATTTCTAACGGGTTTTTGCATTTCTCCAGACATTGCCGGATTATGTCTTGGTGCCTGGGGCGGGAATTGAACCCGCACAGCCTCAAGGACCGAGGGATTTTAAGTCCCTTGCGTCTACCAATTCCGCCACCCAGGCATGAGAATTAAAAATACGAGAAGCATTGGGCTT
>JBEKJX010000374.1:0-2589 GCA_050011015.1 Smithella sp. | reverse complement strand
TTTGAAAACGGAGACTTTCAGGAAGAAGGTGCTACGAAAAAATCAGCCGGAGCGCAGCGATCGGCTGGATTGACACGTTACGTATTTATTCCTTTTCATGCTTATTTCTTTTTATGGGCATGTCTGGCGTCCATAGTTCAGGCGGTGGACTGCCGCCTAATGCTCGACTTGTCGCCCGCAGTCTATCGGAATCTGAAAATTCCTTATGTTTTGGTGGAGTATCCCATAGAGCAAATATCATGAAAAAAGTAATGCAACCCATAAAGAGTATAAGATATGTAAGGTCTGTCCCTATGGCAGAGTAGACCCAAAGAGCTATAACAACTGTTATTGCAAAAATAGTACACAATATTTTGTTTTTTGAAGTCATATTTTTAAATGTAGTATGGCCTATATTGATGGATCTAATCCTGCAAACGCCAATGTTTGCTGATTATAATCTGGTGTAGTGTTACAATGAAACATTGCCATATCGAACAACGGGAGATATCTTTAATATTCTTATGATCATTAAGATTTCTCGCTTCGCTTCGAAATGACATAGTGTAAAGATATTTATGTAAACTACACCAGAAGCATAAAATTGTCAATTTTGAAATTGAGGAAGGAAGAAAAATTCAGACCGGCAGGATTGAAACTAAATATTGATCACGGTTCCAAAGGCCAGAGAAAATAAAATAGTGATTAAGGCCAGTTCCTTCAGTTCCTGATCAATTAAAGAGGGGTTCTGAAAATGAAAAATATGCAACAAATGTTTTGTAAGGGGAATGAGTATAAAAACGAACAGATAGCCCTGGTAATCAATATGGTTCACAAACAGATAAAGTAAAGAAGCTATCATAGCGGTTGCTAAAAGCGCCGTGTGGTAATATTTCGCCTTTGATACCCCGATTTTTACTACAATGGTATTCTTTCCCGAGGCTTTGTCATTTTCATGATCACGCATATTATTGATGTTTAATACTCCTACGCTCAATGCTCCGATTGAGATGGCCGGAAGAAAAATATCAATCGAAATTTTTCCTGCATGTAAATAGTAAGTGCCTGCAACACTTAATAAGCCGAAAAACAGAAACACGGATAGATCGCCCCATCCGGAATAACCATAAGGATTTTTTCCTATTGTATAAGTCAGGGCAGCCCATATGGCAAGAATGCCAAGGATGAGGAGAACAAAAAAAGAAACAGAAAACAGAACCAGATGAGAAATCAACAGAAGGGATACACCCGACACAGAAGCCATCGTTGCAAACAACACAATCATTCTTTTCATTTCCCCGGCGGAAATGACGCCGCTCTGAACCATTCTTTCAGGACCGATCCTGTCCGGATTGTCAGCGCCATTCCGGTTGTCGCCATAATCGTTAGCCAGATTAGATAGAATCTGCAGAAAAAGTGTAGTGGTCAAAGCCAGGAAGAATACTTTCCAGTCGAATATTGCTTTTGATAATGCAATCAGGCTTCCTGTGATAACCCCGGAAATTGATAAAGGAAGGGTGCGTAAGCGTAAGGCTGTTATCCATGCTTTTGTTTTAGTCATACTTCTTAACAAGAGTTTGTTTTTCTGTTTCGGGAGTATAGGGAAAAGTAAGCTGTGTGTCAAATATTTCTAATATGGCAATTTGAGGATTACCTGAAAACAAAGGACTTTGAAAAGTTTTTACGTTGAATTCGGCAGCGAGCGCAAACACCTTCGCTTCGCTTTGTAAGCTTCTCTATGAATAAAAGTTTGTACCGTTATTAAATATTTTTAATAAAGATGGTTATCTTATATGGAAAACTTATACGAAATACTCAAAATTAAGTTGTAATCGGGACCCTATGATAAAAAAATACAAGCCTCAACTTTGTCACGGTTTTGCTTCACCGATACTTCTTTGAGATCCTGCTGATATTTCCGAAATCCGGTGATTTTTAACAACACCCGTTTCATCAAAAACAATGCTCAATTGATTGATATACGTTGTCGTTCCGTTATATAAAGGAATTATCAATTTACTTTCTTCAGTCCATTCATAGAAAAACATCTTTTCATTATCAACAGTTTTTGTTGGAGCGCCAAACTCAAGCAGAACTTCCTGTTTTGTTGTCTTGCCGTCAATGATACTTCGAGCGATTCTATCATCGCTGATTGAAACACCATGTTTAATTGTTGTGTATCCACAGGCAGAAATCATCAAAAACAGGATACAGAAAAAAAATAATGGATAGAAATATCTTTTTGTATGCATCATTGAGCCTCTATGTAAATGTGCAAAGAGAAATTCTATATTCACATATAAACCTTTTAAATCTATTCAGCAAGTCTCAAAGTACAATTACCGGCAAGCTATCATCCATCTTGTGGATTATAATTTGCCACCTACAACCTTTATAAGCCGTCTGGGAAAGAAGATCTGTTCTGCTTTATAAATTGGGTTGTTTCTTTCTGCTGAGTTTAAGCAGTGGGCAGTCGGCAGAATTGGGTAGTCGAGTGGCGCGAGAGAATTTCACTCTCGCGCTCTCCGAGAACTGGACGTGACAGTCTCCCGTCATCCAGCTCCTATTGTCCAGCCTTAACTTGTGAGAGTTGCCAATGGGCAAATAACT
>JBEKJX010000373.1:0-2599 GCA_050011015.1 Smithella sp. | reverse complement strand
AGAAAAAAGAACTGAACCTTCCATTGATGTTCTATTTATTAGATTTAAAACCGTACTTCTGCAGAATTTTCTTGCCTTCCTGCGATTGTACCAGAGAGATGAAAGCTTTTGCGTCTTCCCCACTCTTGGTCCCCTTGACAACGGCGATAGGGTAAACAACCGGCTTATGGCTTGCTTCAGGGGCGGTAACGATGATCTTTATTTCATTTGATCTCGTGGCCACATCTGTCGTATAGACAACGCCAGCGTCAACTTCGCCCCGCGCAACGTAATCCAGTGCCGCCCGTACGTTTTCAGTGTATATTAATTTACCCTTGATGGAGGGCAGTATTTGGTAAAAATTGAAAACCTCTTCCGCATACCGACCGGCTGGAACAGTCTTCGGATTTCCGATGGCGATCTTCTTTATTTCCGCTGCCCCCAAGCCCTCGAAAGATGTGAGCGTTGTTCTTGCCCCAGAGGGAACTATCAGAACGACACCGTTAGCAGCAAAGTCGGCACGAGTATCGGTAACAATAAGCCCCTGCTTGCCTGCTTCATCCATGTCCTTTTGCGCTGCCGATGCGAAGACATCCACCGGCGCACCGCCGGCAATCTGTTTCTCAAGGTCACCAGATGCACCGAAATTAAAGATGCACTTTGTTCCATATTGTGCCTCGTAAACTTTGCCTATTTCCTCGAATGCATTCTTCAGGCTTATTGCCGCTGATATGGTAATCTCTTTTGTTGACCCGGCAAATGTAAGTAATGGGACAGCCATACAAAGAAAAGCTATAACAAAACAAAGTGTGCCTAACTTTTTCATAATATATAACCTCCGGTTAATTAAATTGTTTCTACCTGAATCTTGCACGCATTCGTTATTTTTGTGATCAATAAGAAAATTTTTCACATCATTTTTGTCCCGTAATCTTTCAAGGGTGATTCTATGCAAGAAATTTCTTGCATAGAATCGATTAAAATATTCATGCCTTGCACTCCTGACATTTTTCAAATCGCAACCGATCCAAAAATTCATAAAGCTTCAGCAAAGCAGGTGTCCTCGTATCATGAATCGAGTATTTCACCTTATCGCGATTTCCGGACCTGACCAGTTTGGCGGCAATCAGCAGTAACTTCAACCGGGCAATGCGAATCTTGTTGTCTTTTACTCCTATAAACGTGCTTTCCTTACCCTCACAAACATGGGCCAGGATTTTAAAATACCGCCAGAGGTTATAGGCCAGCATGGCAATCTGAAAGAATGCATAGTTGTTCTTGAACTTGCCTGATGGAATCGCATCCAAACCTTCCTGCTTGGCTTCGCCGATCAGATTTTCCGCATCCGCCCGCTTATCATAAGTCTCAATAACCTCGTGCGCCTTACCGTTCAGATTTGTGCAAAATATCCGGTAAACATACTGATTCTCTTCAAACAGTTCGAGCTGTGTTTGTTTTTTATCCGATTTCTTGGGAATCCGCATGGCAACAAACCGGCATGCCTGTTCCCAACCGAATGGCTTGTACATGCAACTGTTAAATTCAATTTCTTCCTGCTTCCGGGGTGGGTACCATGCGGCCGGATCAAATGACGGTTCACATTGCTTATTGGCAAAAATAAAATCATAGCCTTCATCCAGGGCAGCTTCAACGCTGGCCCAACTCATAAATTCCGCGTCCCCTCTCAGAAGAACTTTTTGAACACAAGAAGGTAAATGATCCTTGAAGGTGTGAATTACTTTGGCTGTCTCCTCGCCGCTGACGGTCTCTCCTTTGCGCAGTTTCCCATACAGGTATTCTCTTGTCTGTTCAATAAAGCACAAAACCGGACGGTATCCTTTCTTCCCACGGTGTTTCGGATTATGGCCAATCCGGCATCCCTGTTGCTTGCCATAGATGGTTTCCACCGTCGTATCCATATCAATGGCAATCCGCTTGTAGCTAATTCCGCATCTCTTCCATGCCTGTTCCCTTAAACGGCTCATGATTCTCAAGATGGAATGGGCCTGATTGATTCCCATGCTGTCCAGGTAACGCCAATAGGTGCTCACGGCCGGAAGTTTCTGCACACTAAATATGCCGCAAAGCATGGACTCCAAACGGATATAAACAAAATGCCAGATCCGGTTAAAACCGATAAACATAAGCATTACAATGCCCAAAAGCATGGCATAATCGCCCAGCTTGGTCTCCCGCTGTGGCGCTACATAGGCTTCCTCAAAATGCCGCTTAAAATCAAAAATATCCAATAATTTGAGCAGCCCCAAAAGTCCGCCGAATGGACTCAAATGCTCAGTGCAGGTCGCTACTGCCGTCGAAGCATTGATTTTTATAGTTCTCCCACTGGTCTCATTAAATCCTTTACTGTCGTGGCGTTTCCTGATATCCTTCCTTAGTCTTTTTACCATCTGGGTTCCTCCTGTTGTTTTCGGGTTATTCGCTTATCCCTTTATACAACAGGACTCCCGGATGGTTCATTTGGTCTTTTTATAAATACACGCAAGATTCAGGTATTATAATTTTAATCGACCCCATGGGGCATTTTCTGGGAAAACCCCTTATGAGGCCTTATTACGTGCTTGGCTCAAAAATTCCAACAATTTTTCTCCCGAGGTCTAAA
>JBEKJX010000372.1:0-2600 GCA_050011015.1 Smithella sp. | reverse complement strand
GGCAAACGTCACAGGATTACAGGCACAATCATGACCTTGCACGAAAAAGAATTTATTGTTTCCAATTAAGAAACCAATACGGCCTGTATCAAAATCATCATAATTTATATATTTGAATACGCCTGTCTTGATGGTTGTGCCCGGCAGCATGACAGATTTGGTGGAATGTTCTTCCGGCTCATAATGAGAACCAACCTTCTTTAACACAAAGCCTTCAGGTCTTTTCTTTTCGATATTCTTGTTCTTCTGTCCTGCCTGGGCAAAATCAGAAGCTATGATTAAAAACAGAATCAATGGCAGAATAATGCACACCATCGCGTTAATCAAAACGATTCTATTTATTTTCATTTCTGCCTTCTTTTTCATCTGTATCATCTCTTTGCCCGTTTTACTATCGTTGCGTCTCCCGCGGAGACTTTAATTTCTTTTTTCCCCTCTGTAAAAAGAATCAGGGAACCGTCATCATCAAGTCCTGTCGCCTTCCCTTCTATGGCTTCATCCTTAAATTTCACCGCAACCGTCTGCCCTATCATTGGCGCTAGCTCAAGCCATTTTTCTTTGATCGGGTCAAACCCTTTTTGCATCAGCTTTTTATAACATTTTTCCAGATTTTCATAGAGTCTAATTATCAATTCCAGCCGGGAAATCTCACGTCCCGTTTCAACGGCTAAAGATGTGGCAATTTCCTGAATATCTTGTGGAAATTGTTCACGGCTTACATTGACATTAATGCCGATTCCCAGAACCACAAAATCAACGGCGTCTGCGGAGGTTTTCATCTGCGCCAAAATGCCGCAGACCTTTTTCCCGTCAATCAGAACATCATTAGGCCACTTTAGCCGCACTTTGTCCGGGCAGTATCTTTCCAAAACTTCGGCCACGGCAACACCGGCGGCTATCGAAATTTGCGAGGCTTTGGATAATTGCACCGGCGGCCTCAATATTACAGACGTGTAAATATTGCTATCTTTCGGAGAATGCCAGAGACGCTGCATGCGCCCTTTTCCCTTAGTCTGGCTATCGGCAATAACAACCGTCCCTTGAGGCGCTCCGGCAAGTCCTAAAGAAAATGCCTCATTATTTGTTGATCCTGTTTCAGGAAAATAATAAAGTTGATGACCGAAGAATTTTCCGGCAAGGCTTTTTTTTAAGGTTTCTTCGTTGAAGTTCATGGCATTTACAAGAAGGGACAAACGTAGAGGTTCTACAATTAATCAAAATCGGTGGATGCGCGTCGCTTCATCCACCCTACTACTAACAAGCAATAATTTTTAATGAAATGTCAGCGGCGCGGACGGAATGAGTAAGTTCTCCCACGGAAATAAAATCCACTCCGATTGCGGCAATCTTTGCCACATTTTGCAGGCTTACATTTCCGGATGCTTCGATTTGCGCTCGTCCGGCCACCAAATCGACTGCTTTCTTCATAACCCCGACACTCATATTATCCAGCATGATGATATCCACGCCGCAGCGGAGAGCTTCCTTTACTTCCATTAAATTTTTAGTTTCCACTTCGATTTTCATTTTGCGAGGCAGATGCTTGCGTTGCGCGTTCACCGCGACGGTGATACCGCCTGCTGCTTCGATATGGTTATCCTTGATGAGCACTCCGTCATACAAACCGATGCGATGATTAGTGCCGCCGCCCAGGCGTACGGCCATCTTATCCAGAATTCGCAGGTTCGGCACGGTTTTGCGCGTATCGAGAATGACTGCTTTGAAGCCTCGCACGGCCTCCACGTATTTTGCCGTAAGTGTTGCAATGCCTGACATGCGCTGAAACAGATTAAGTGAAACACGCTCCGCTTTTAAAATGTTGGATAAACTACCGGATACTTCGGCAATCAAAGCGCCTTTTTTCACCCGGCTGCCATCGTTGATTATTTTTTTTATCTTAATATTTTTATCAAGACACTTAAATGTTTCGGCAAAGACATCCACTCCGGCTATGACAAAATCATCTTTGGCGATTGCCAATGCCCTTCCCTTTTTTTTGCCGCTGACAGTGGCCTGCGTTGTAATATCGCCGGTGCCGATATCTTCAGCCAGAGCGTTTTTAATGATTTTTATGATCTGTTGAGAAACCATTTTTCTTCTCTTGATCAGACGGAAATCCCTTTTAATTTTTTAAGCGCGCCTTCGAGCGTCGCAAATTTTTTCTGGAAGTCTTTTAACTTTTCTTCTTCCTTCTGAATAATTTCCGGCGCTGCCTTGAGGCAAAAGTCCCTGTTGGCAAGTTTCTTCGAGCACTGTTCCAAATCTTTGGACACCTTGCCCAGTTCTTTCTCCAGCCTTGCCTTCTCCGCGGAGATATCCACAGCGCCAGCCAGCGGAACGAATATTTTTGTAGCGCCCATTACAGCGGTCGCAACGCCTTTGGGCTCGACCATATTAATTTCGACAGTCAATGATTCGAGATTGGCCAGATTCAGAATATAGCTTTGATCCTTCTGTATGAATTTTTTATTTTGTTCGTCAGCGACGGAAATGAAAACCTTCAATTTCTGCGACGGCGCAATGCGCATTTCACCGCGGATATTGCGGATGGATGTAATTATCTCCATAATCATCTACATCTCTTTCTCTGCTTCCATATC
>JBEKJX010000371.1:0-2603 GCA_050011015.1 Smithella sp. | reverse complement strand
ATTAATCCGTTCCGGCGCCAATATCAACGAACCAGATAAGTACGGCATCACACCTCTCATGCATTCGATATATTATCGCCACACGGATATGGCAAAATATTTTATTGAATCCGGAGCAAACGTAAACGCCAGAGATTCAAGAGGATACTCTTCTTTGTTGTATGCGGTTGAATCCGACTGTAATTTCGTTGAATCCATAGATATAATAAAATTGCTTCTAAAAAAAGGAGCTGATGTCAACACGAAGGACAAAGAAGGTGAAACAGCCATTGATTTAGCCCTTTCTTGTGCGCGTAGCGATATTTTTGATGACTTAACAGGACCCGCTTTCAATCTATGGATTCCTGAAACAGGCAAAGCCAGGGTATTTTTTATCTGTAATGATTTGTATGACCACTACGTCATAGTAACGGCGGGTAAGCAACACAAAATATTAAATCGAAATTCCAGCGCGGGCGTGGCCTTTATTGATGTCGATCCAGGTAAAAACATAATTGATGCTAATTTTAACAAATCTGTGTCGACAACTGCGGAATCAATTGATACAATAGCGGGACAAACCTACTACTTCATGGTTAAACAAAGTATAGTAAACAGATTTGTACCAAGCTTTTATTTGCCTGCGGATGCGGATACAAAAGATTTTACGCTTACGCATTTAAAAGAAGATTCGGGTAAGCGGGGAATAATAGACATTTTAAGATTGTGGCGGGAAAATCCTGAAGTAAAAATTAAAAACAGGCACAATCAGGAATAAGAGCAAGATATGAGGGATTAAAAAATGAAGGACGAAGAGGCTATAACAGGAAAAGAATACGAGCGCATAAGAAAAGATATTATCGATAAAATGTAGTTACGGGAAGATCCCCTGAAATAATTAATTTATTACTACCGCGGATTTTGCTGTTGGTTTGTGCAAGTTCCACTTACATAAAAATAGTACAAGCAGGCGCAATACCCATATCATGGTGTTGATCCATTTTGCTGACTAATTATTCGTTTTATGACATCGGTACACCTATGATTGTCGCGGATCTCAAGCTGAAAGAGTGCTGAACAAAGCTCGTTCTCATTTTTGTAAACTAGTACAAATTAGGACATGTTTTCTATTAAATAAAATCTGGATTCCGGCTTTCGCCGGAATGACGACGTACAAATATTTGATACGTGAGTAATTACTATAGAGAGGTATTATGCGAATCTTAAAAAAAATCATCATTGGATTGCTGGTTTTTTTAGTTGTTTTGGGAATTGCCGGGTTTTTTATCGCGCCGCCTCTTGTCAAGCCGCTAATCATGAAAAAAATGTCCGAGGCTTTGCACAGAAAGGCATCCATTGATAAAATCAATATCAATCCTTACGCTGTTTCAATAACAATAAAAGGCTTTTCGCTGGAAGATCCCGGCAGGCCTAAACCTTTTGTTGCTTTTGATGAGCTCTACGTTAATGCCGATTTAACGTCTTCTCTGTTTCGCCGGGCATTGATTCTGAAAAAAATAACCCTGAAGAATCCTTATGTCGGTATACTCCGTAAACAGGACGGCTCTTACAATTTCTCCGATCTGCTTCCCCGCGATGAGGCCAAAGCTGAAACAAAAACCCAAAAGGAAGAAAAACCGGTCCTTTTCTCCCTAAACAACATTCAGATTATCAATGGAAGCATTGATTTTCAGGATGCGCCGAAAAAAACCAGTCATACTGTGCGGGAAATGAACATCTCCGTCCCCTTTGTTTCCAATATCGAATACTATCTGACCAATTATGTTGAACCTAAATTCGCCGCCAGGATCAATGATAATCAATTTGAACTGCTTGGCAAGACACAGCCTTTCCTGACATCGCGCGCCACCAGTTTTGATGTGGATATTCAGGATCTAGATATTCCTTTTTACCTGAATTACATTCCCGTAAAAATGAACTGTCAATTGAAATCCGCGCGGCTGGACACTAAAATGAAAGTCCATTTCATTATGAACAAAGATAAATCACCCTCACTCGCCCTTTCCGGAGATATCACTTTAAGGAAAATAGTTCTCAATGATTTACAGAACAACAAGATTCTACTACTGCCATCTTTGAATATTAATATGACCTCAGTGGAACCTCTTGTGTCTAATATCCATCTCGCGCAAATTGCACTGCAATCTCCGGAGTTGGTTATCCGCCGTGACAAACAGGGTAAAATCAATCTTCTCAATCTTACAAAGCAACAAACGGAAAAATCGGCTCCTCGGAAAGAAGAATCGGAAGATCGCTCCAAAAAGAAATCCGAGTTTAAATTTAAAGTTGATAATATTGTGCTGGAAAAAGCCGATATTGCTTTCATTGATTCTCAGCCTTCCGAGCAGGTAAATATACATATTTCGCCGCTTAGCTTTAAGGCAGTAAATATTTCCACGGAAAAAGGGGTGCCGGGAAAAGTTGAACTGGACGCTATTCTGAATAAAAAAAGCGAGATCAAAGCTGCGGGAACTCTTGCGCTGGAACCGCTCGGCGCCGATTTACAACTTGATTTAAAAAATATCAATATTAGAGATTTTCAATCTTACTTCGCTGACAAGGTTAAAATTGATGTCACCCGCGGCGCAATTTCGACCGCGGGA
>JBEKJX010000370.1:0-2615 GCA_050011015.1 Smithella sp. | reverse complement strand
CTGGGCGTTTTTTTAACTTTCATTATTGTTTTTCCCACCATCGTTTGGCAAATAGATAACAACTTTATATCCGTAGAATTTTTAAAATATCGCATGATAACTTATGAAGGAACTGTTCCGCCTGTTATTTTTATAATAGGGCAAGTCATTTTGACAAATCCAGTGGTGTTTCCTGTATGTATACTGGGAATTTATTTCCTGCTGTTTAAGACCGAGGGAAAACCATACCGTATATTTTGCTGGATATTTCTTATTCCTTTCGCTATTTTTCTTTTAATGAGGAGCCGCATCGATAGAGTTGCTCCCGCATATCCAGTATTGATAGCAAGTGGATCAATGATGACGGAACTATTGATAAATAAGATAAATAAGGATTGGCTCAAATCAGTTGTTATTTCTTTATTAATGATTGGAGGAATATTTTCTTTCATAATATTTTTGCCTGTTTTCCCACCGAGCACCTTATATGAATATAGCAAAAAGGTTGTAGTACGAAATAATAAATCGGCATACCCCATTGTTCCTATGGGAGCTTTTTTTCTGTATTATCAGTTTTTTACTGATCGATTAGGCTGGGAATCAATGGTTGAAGATGTAGCAACTGTATATAATAGATTGCCGGAAAAAGATAAAGAAAAAGCAGTAATATTTGCATCAAATTATGGAGAGGCCGGAGCAATCGAATTATTTGGATCTAAATATAATCTGCCCATGGTAATTTCATTACATAATAATTACAGGTTGTGGGGATATGGTAATGCAACAGGTGATTTGGTGATTTCAATTGGAGTCGGTAAAGAGATGCTGAATACTGTTTTTGAAACAGTCGAAGAGTCCGGGGTAATTCATAAATGCGATGATTGCATGGACGATGAGAATAATCTTCCTGTATATATTTGTAGAAAGACAAAAATTCCATTAAAAGAATTATGGAAAATAGAAAATCGTGATATTATTTTACCTTCAATAAATACAGGAGCTTGATGTCATGAAACTTAAAGTTTACTTTACAATAATTTTTATTTTCCTGAAATCCGGGGAAAGGAATCCGGGATAGGATAAAAACCAGTATGATGTCCCCGGATTCCTCTGGCTGACTTCATCCCTACATACGTTTGGCTGTACTGACCTTGTCAGAGCCTAGATTTTCCCTGATGGTGTTGAAGGCCATAATTTTTCTTCATATTCTTTAGTAAAAACCGGTGCGTTTGCAGTAAGATATTCCAAAATATTGTTTCCAATATTCTTGATGCCGTGTTTCAAATTTGACGGAATAAAAACAGCATCCCCCGCCGCTACTTCTTTTGATTCCTCTTCAATGAGCATGAGTCCTTTTCCTTTGATTATGTAATAGCATTGTTCGGGATCATGCTGATGAACAGGCTGTTCTGAACCGACCGGAACTTCGGATATTTGCATCGATATGTTTTTTGATGATGTGTTGAGCGGGCTGATCAACATCCATGAGGTGAGTATTTTAAGTTCTCCTGTATTTTTAGAGGTATTTTTATTAAAAATTTTCATGGTTTCCTCATGGCATTTAAATAATCATAATATTCATCGGGTGTATTCGGCCTTTTTCCGATTTCTTTTTCCATTGTTCGGGAAATGCTCGCGATCTTCTTATCTAAAACAAACTGAAGACATCTTGGTACATGATGACCAAAATGTCTGTAAACTCTTACGCAATTGTAGCAATTCCCGTGTAATTCACATCTGATATTCGGGCATGAACATTCAGTACATTCATCAGATGCTATCACCTCACGGATTTCTTTAATGATCGCCATGAATTCTTCTTTTGTTGGCGGCATATTTCCTCACTTATTTGACATTAAAAATGTTTATACAACCGGTACAAATCTTAAACACAAACCATTACTTTCAAGTTTGAAAGAGCGTAAAAACCGTGTCGGGTTATGTCATGACATATTCTCAAGAATCTCCACCACACTCTGAACGCAATGAACGCATATCTTGTTTGCCAAGTCATTCTTTTTGAAGGTTTTCTGACCTTCGTCTGTCATCAATTCACAACCATTCAACAATTTGCGGCAAATAAATGTGCCATGTTTCTTGGCAAACGCATCCATGAGTTCTCTTGTTTTTAAATAGGTCAATTGCACGGCGGATTTATCGTCTTTACTTCCTCTGCCATATCGCATTCCCAGGACAAGGATGCCGCCTGTTACGGCGCCGCAAACTTCCTCTTTTCGCCCCATGCCTGCGCCCAAACCACACGCAATCTTCAATGCCGTTTCCTCCGGCAGGTTACTTTCTTCCCGGAAAGCGTAAAGCACTGACTGAGCGCAATTGTATCCACTCAAAAACTTTTTCATTGCGATGTCAGCTCTAATTGACATTATTCCTTCTCCTTTCTTTCAGCCTGATTCAGAAATATTTCTTTTTACACAAATCCGGGGACCATACTAATTTTTTGCGCTGATAATCCGCGGAAAGTTTTTTAACGATTACCGTTTGTCATGTAGCATAAAATTAATATTTTACAAACTGATTACCTCAAGAAGCTTATGCCACCTGCGAATCAGCGGTGAGCGCAGCGATTCTGCCGGTTTGATTGTCACCGGTTTTTTTTCATCTGCATTCCAGGTGCA
>JBEKJX010000369.1:0-2620 GCA_050011015.1 Smithella sp. | reverse complement strand
ACAGTAATTACTAAAACTTCTTTTTATCAGCAGTCAGTGAATTATAAATATTTTTATGTTAATATGAGATAATAAACATATGAATGATAATATTTCATTGCATTTTGAATCCCAGTTGTATGCTCCATCTGAACGTGTTTGGGAGTGGATAACTTCAATGGAAGGCAGTTCTAAAGAAATGTGGCCTTTTTTTCGTATGACATCCCCTAAAGGCGTCCGATCACTAAAAGACGTGAATATAAAATTGGGTGTTCGCATGTTTCGTAGTTATGTTTTTCTTTTTGGCATTTTGCCAATCGATTATTCGGATATGACCTTGCTGGAGCTCAATGAAGGCCATGGTTTCAAAGAGCAATCCCCCATGGGTTCTATGAAGTTATGGCGTCATGAAAGACAAATTATCAGTTGTCCTGCAGAACCACATGCGGTTTTACTTGTTGACAATCTCACTTTTTGCCCCCGCATATCGAAACACCTTGTAAAATGGTTCATTAATCTTGTCTTTATTCACCGGCACAAAGTGCTCAAAGCAAATCTTGGTGGCATTTAGATCTGAAATTTTAGCGACAGGCTGGTTATAGACAAAAGGAAGTTCAGTGTATCTTACTCCCTGCTATCCACAAAACATCAACTATGACCGGTATGCTGACTTTTAACCCGAAAATGTCATTCTCATACGACGACAGTTTCCGGCGCTGCCCGTTACATTGTGTGATTAAGAATCTTTTAGTTCAAACTTGAAACAAATATCATCATCGCCCGATGTAAGGCTCCTGACCATTGTCGCGACAGATTTCTTTCCGAAAATTTTAATGGACTGCTTATAGTAACTCATAAGAAGTTTTTCGTAGTTAATATGTTTAAAGGGAAATCCGGTTATTTTGACAAGAACGACATTGTTCTCCAACCGCACGGCAACTGTCCCCTCGTCATAATACGTCGACCATAGTTTAGGCAGAACCGACTCGACAAACTGTTTTATATCTTTTGTTAGAAGATAGGATTGGTATGGTCCTCCCGGCGATAGAGCATAATTGGCGGCTACCGCCCCGAACAGCTGGTATGCCCGGCTGTCGTTGTTGAAGTATTCTTTCAGCAGCTCGTCAAGAAAAATGATGTGTTTCTCAATCGGAATCGGGGTAATGGACATAATCATCTTGCTGAAATAATTGTCCTTCGTTGCCAGTTTAGCCATAAAGGAGTTCCAACGCTCCTCACCGAAAGTTTCAATTATAGATGTCTTTCCTGTAACAAAAACGGTGCCTTTTACGTTCATATCGCTTCCTCCAATAATACCTGCATGGATTAAATACCCGGTAATACATATTTTGTGATGCATAAATATGCAAGTATTAAATTCTTTCTGTACTCTTTTGTTTTCGAGGCTGTATTTTTATGCCAGACTACAAGCAGTAATCGTTAAATTATCTTCCTCAGTATCATTTATACAATGATTCGATATATGATGTAATATCCTTTTTCAAAGAATCCTTATTTTTAAGGGTAAGCGATTTTTTTAGAATTACGTTCACTCCAATTACATTTCCACCCGTATCCGCTGTGCGGGGAACAACAGAGACAATATCCCATCCATCCAAACCCATTTTCTTTAAAATAGAAATATCAAATGAAGAAACAGACTGTTTCTTGTCAACAATACAATCTACCGGTACGTATACACTGTCATATATATATGTTTCCTGCCCGGCATCCACCCTTTGTAAAATAATATTTACTTGAGAACGTACCTGCTGTAACCGGTCATCTTCAGCCCGTTTCTCTTGTTGAGTACTATGTGCTTTTTCTTTTTCATAGATAACGCCACACTTTGGACATTCTCCGACTGAGATAAAAGCATCATCTTTTTGTGTTCGTTCATATCCACACTTAGGACATATTTTCATAAGCGCTCCTTTGAATTTTGCCGTAAAAACAAGTAGACATTCATATTCATACCAGTTTTTTGCACATTTCAACCGTAATTTTTAATTCTGAAATCTAATTAAAACTGGACAATTGTAAATGCACTTTTCTTCCTGCTAAGTTCGTGTCAGATAATTTTCGATTTTATACACGCTTTTGAATGGTAATCCTTAAAATATTTCTACAAAATCCCTCTTCCGAGGGATTGATTATTTTTATCTTATCAAACATACTATTTCCTGTCATTCAATTGTGTTCTATATTTAACTTTTCCAAAGAGGTATAAGGTCCAGAATTAAATAACCGGATAGGGGGATGTAAAAGCATATTTTTTAAAATGAATTTTTTATCACACGGTCACAATATTGGAAGGAGGCAGTTATGAAAGTCAACTATTGTGGAAAAAAGAAATTCAAACCTGCGCGGCGCCAATTTGCGACGCTGTCGCATTACGGTTTTACCCTCGTGGTAATCTTGAGCGGCATTATAATATTACTGGCAACTCCGGTGCTTGCCCAGGATATCCCCTCGCTGGGACCATGTAAAAATGAACTGGGACCATACGTAGCTACCATCGACCTGAGCACGGCATTGCCTAACTCTTGGAGGGTAAGCCCCTATTACACTAATCCTGGGATACAATCAGCAACTCAGACTCCATATCATCACTTGTACAAATTTCCTCCATCTGCTTGGC
>JBEKJX010000368.1:0-2638 GCA_050011015.1 Smithella sp. | reverse complement strand
ATTGTGACGATCGATATTCGTCCTCTTCTTTCCAATATCATATTCTCATATCTCATAATGTTATATCTCTCTGTATTCTTTTATTTGCCGATTATTTAATCCTGCATATTGACTATTATTCTTCCTCTGTGTTTGCCGGCCTTCATTTTTTCAATTTCGGAAATGACGTTTTGAAGTTTCACTTCTGTTGCAATGGCTTCAAGCCACGGAAATTTCCATTTTTCGGATAGCATTTCCCATGCTCTTGTTCTGCGCTGCATGAAACAGTTCTGCGAGTCAATACCGTATAGCGTAATACCGCGCAATATAAAAGGATATACGGTAAGCGATATCTCTGCCGCCGCCGCGTTGCCGCAGCAAGTAACCGCCCCATTACTTCTTGTTGATCTCAAGGCAAAGGTGAGGAGATTACCTCCTGCGGTATCAACAGCAGCGTCCCATTTCTCCCCCAGAAGAGGCTTCCCCGCCGATTCCGCTGGATCAGGTATGTCAATTATTTCAGCCGCTCCTAAATTCTTGAGGAAAGAACTCTCATCGTAAAGTCCCTTCACTGCGCTAACTTTGTAACCAGCATGCGAGAATATGGATACGGCAACGCTTCCAACTCCACCGCTTGCTCCTGTTACAAGGACTTCAGCACCGTCTCTCGTTCCGTGATCAGTTATTTTAAGAATAGACAAGGCGGCGGTAAGCCCCGCCGTACCGAATATCATGCTTTCGCGAAGGCCCAGTTTCACCGGTTTTTTGACTATCCATGAAGCCGGTACCCGTACATACTGCCCCAGTCCACCAGCGGTATTCATACCGAGATCGTAACTTGTAACAATAACTTCTTCCCCCGGATGAAAGTTTTCCGAGTTGCTTGCCTCAACTATGCCGGCAGCGTCTATGCCCGGCGTGTGCGGAAACTTTTTTGTAACGCCTCTGTTTCCCGAAGCCGAAAGAATATCTTTGTAATTAAGCGACGAGTAAAGCACACGAATAAGGACATCTTTGGCGGGAAGGCTGTCGGTTGATAGTTCTTCTATGGCGCATGTAAACCTTCTATTTTCTGTTTCCCGCACAACAAGTGCACTATAAGTTTTGACTTTCATTGATCATCTCCTTTAAATCGTAATATAAAACCGACCGGTCTCCCTTTATTAATGTAAAATAATGAAGCATCATCATATTAATTCCTCTGCTATTTTTTTAAATCTATGCTGTGAAGATATAAAATTAATGATTTAATAGTTGAATTCAGCCGTTTTCTCGCTTTATCCGATGTATACAACACACAAGCACCGAGGAGCCCGGAAAAGATCATGTTGCTTGCGTCCTCAGTATTTACACTTCTGCTGATGCCCCCTGATTTTTTCTCCTCGTCAAGAAAGCGTCTGATCATCTTTTCCAATCGTATGAATCCCTTGTTGACCTCTTTTGCAAGCCGTGGTGATTGATCACTCAGTTCAACTGTCAGGTTTACAAAAATGCAACCGCCAGGGAAGTTCATTGAATCAGCCAAATAACGGTCTCTGTAGTTTTCAAGGATTTTCTGTATTTTAAAAAGCGGTCTTAGGTTATCATAAATTCCATGTAGATTCCTTTCGCGCCAAATCTTTCTTGCCGCGCTGAGTATCTCATAAAAGAGATCTTCCTTACTTTTGAAGTGATTATAAAATCCACCTTTGGAAGTGCCGGAAGCATCAATAATGTCCGTGATTGAGGTGCTCATATATCCTTTCACTGAGAAAAGTTTAAGCGACTCTTCAATGATGTGTTCTTTTAATGTCGTTGTTTTTTTCATATTAAGACCGACCGGTCTCCCTTATAGAATAAATATCAGGGTAAGTCAATATTATTTTGATTTGTTTTTTACGGGAGACCCCTTTTGAAGAAGTGTATGTGAAGACTTTAATTTCTACAGGTAATTAAGAACTTCTTGCAGGATACTTTGTGAATCATTATCATATTTGTCAAACATGGCGATGACCATTTTAACCATTTCGTCAACGCCGATATCAGGATAAATTCTTGTATTAGCATCCGCCATGGATGCAAGAGTTTTTCCACATTTCATGGGATGTCAGATGGGAATATTATCCCGGAGCAGCCGGTGTTTCCCACTAGGAACAGATGACCTAATATTTTACTTTTTATTCGCCTCCATAAGCTCAATAAATCCCTCTATTCTGGTATTAATCTGTCCTTCGGAGTAAGCCCTTGGATCGTTCATGTCACACTGGAGTATCAGCACAGGAATGCCCTTGTCCTTCATGATGGCCTCGGCTAAATCGACCATACCGGCACTGGAAGGCCTGCACGACATGTTCTCGTGCAGAATGACGCCGTCAATTTTATATTCGTCAATCCATTTTTCAAAATTTTCGATCCGTCTCTCGAGGTTGTAGGCGTATGGCGTGTCCATTATCAGTTTGGCGACATCGCGCAAAGTGTCTTCCATGGTGAGACACTTTTTCTTCAGGGGAGCGAATGAAAATGTGTAAGGCTCGAAAGCGATGACAGCGCCTTTTTGCGCAAGGTCATACATGAATCTCATTCTGTACCAGAAAGGTATGCCCTCCCACATCACCCGGTATTTTTCGCTTCCCTTGGGCATTGTTCCCTCGCCCTTTGCGGTGATGCTTTTTATATCAGT
>JBEKJX010000367.1:0-2653 GCA_050011015.1 Smithella sp. | reverse complement strand
CTAATGGTGATGCGAGCATTGCTCAGGAGAAAGATGACTTACGTCTTTTAATTTCCAGACGCATTCTGGCTGTTTATTCGTCCAAACATACGGTTGTTAACGGAAAAAATAGTGAAGTGCCGTTACTCATGAACGCTGATGTCGAGAAGGAAATCAAATCTTTTCAAGGTCCGGAACGCGATAACTTTATTGCCGCTTATCAGCGTTCGGGTATGTACCGTTCTGTTATATTGAAAGAATTAAAAAAAGCGGGGCTCCCGGAAGAGCTTTTATGGCTTCCGCTGGTTGAGAGTTTTTTCAAAATCAACGCTTATTCCCGCGCCCGTGCATTGGGTCTATGGCAATTTATTCCGTCAACAGGATATAAATTTGGTCTCAGCCGCGATGAGTGGGTTGATGAGCGCATGAATGTGCAGGAGTCTACTAAAGCGGCTATTGCTTATTTAAAAGAATTGCACAGCATGTTTGGTGACTGGCTTACAGTTCTGGCTGCTTATAATTGTGGAGAGGGAAGGGTGCTTAGAGTTATATCCAGGCAGAATATTAATTACATGGACGGTTTTTGGGATTTATACAGACAATTGCCTAATGAAACGGCCCGCTATGTTCCCCGATTTCTTGCCACCTTGCATATCGTAAAGAATCCGCAAAAGTATGGATTTGATGATTTAAGCAATACAGAAAAACCAATTGTCTTTGAGACCGTCAAAGTCAATAAAATGATGAAACTTAAAGATATTGCGGAAAAAATTGAAGTATCGGAAGACGTGTTAAATTTACTTAATTCAGATTTAAGATATAAAATAACCCCCGATCATGAATATAATTTAGCGCTTCCTGAAAAATCTCTGGATAAGTTCAATTTGGTTGCCAATGACATTCCCCAAGCAGAAAAGCCTCGGTTTGTGTCTGATCGTCCTAATTTTATAAAACATAAGGTAAAAAGGGGTGAGACGATTTACTCAATTGCCAAAAAATACGATGTTCCTGTTTCCAGAATAATATCATGTAACAGATTAGGTTCTAAAAGGAAGCTGGTTTTGGGAAGAAGGATTACAATTCCCATAACAAAGGAAAGGAACTATGCGGAAAGCAAATCACATAAAAAGAATTACCGGATGAAAACTGCGTCTTCAGGGCAATATAAGGTTAAAAAAGGAGAAACTCTTTCCATGATTTCCCGCCGTTTTTCGATTCCATTGGATCAGTTAAAAGAATTGAACAACTTAAAAACCGGAAAAATCACTGCGGGACAAATATTGAAGCTTTCACAAAATAAAATCAACGGCAGTTCGGAAAATGAAGATGACAATGACAAAAATGTAAAAAGGTCAGTCAAAAAATCCAAGATAAAAAAACAGGTATTATCGGCAAGTGATGTGGATAAATTAGGGACAAATAAATATATTGTTACAAAAAATGATAATTTAGAAACTATCGCCAAAAAGAATAATATAAAGGTAGCCAAACTCATGGAATTAAACAAGATATCCATTAGTGAAAAAATAATTCCGGGACAAATATTGGTTGTTAAATAAACATTGAGGAGAATAAAGTTATTTTTTGAAAACAGGTATATTAATTTTTCTTGACAATTTAGTTAAAATTTTGTAAAAGGAACTACATTCGCTTGGATCCGAAAGGACTGAGACGAAAGGAAAATTTAAATAATATTTTAAGCCTTTCGTCATTCGACGAAGGGCTTTTTTAATATAAAGATGAAGATTATTAAGTCAGTAAAACAAATGCAGTCTTTTTCCGAAAGTCTCAGGATGAAAGGGAAAAAAATAGCATTTGTTCCCACCATGGGTTACTTTCACGAAGGTCATCTTTCCCTTATGAAAGAAGCGAAAAAAATGGCTGATTGCTTAGTTGTCAGCATTTATGTGAATCCCACGCAATTCGGTCCCAAGGAAGATTTTTCAAAATATCCCCGCGATTTGGATCGTGATTTGAAAATGGCTGAAAGTGTCAATGTTGATGTAATTTTTTATCCGCCGGATAAGGAAATGTATCCCGCGAATTATCAAACCTATGTTGATGTGGAAAAAGTAACACAAAACCTGTGTGGAATGTCACGTCCGGGGCATTTTCGCGGCGTAGCCACTGTGTGCAATAAATTATTTAATATGGTTAAACCCGATATTGCCATTTTCGGGAAGAAAGATTTCCAACAATTTGTTACTATAAAACGAATGGTTGAAGATCTCAATATGGACATTCAAATAACAGGTTCACCAACAGTGCGCGAATCAGACGGACTGGCAATGAGTTCCCGTAACAAATACCTTAACAAAGATGAACGAAAGTCTGCCTTAACTCTATACCGGGCTATAAAATTAGCGCAAAAACTTTATGCAAATGGAGAAAAAAAATCATCAGTAGTCATCAATGAAACGGAAAAATTAATAAAAAGAGCCCCCTATACTGCAATCGATTATATTAAAATATGCGACACGAAAACGCTTAAAGATACTGATAAAATTAAAAATCAGTCCGTTATAGCGTTGGCCGTAAAAGTTGGTAAAACCAGACTGATCGATAACCATGTTTTTGGCGAAAAACTGGATAGATAATATTTAGCAAGGAGAAATTAATTACTATGCAGAGATTTATGTTAAAATCAAAAATTCATCGCGCCACGGTAACGGAT
>JBEKJX010000366.1:0-2659 GCA_050011015.1 Smithella sp. | reverse complement strand
TTAAATTCGCTTAATGACCGAAACTTCAAAGATCAATGCGTAATCTTCAAAAAAAGGCAGTTGCGGAAATTCTTAAATAATTTCATTTCTCCCTCATTAATGAAATTAAATGCTTCCGCAACTGCCGCCTTCATTTTTATGATTCGGCAGGCATTGCTAAAAACAGGGCCTGAATCAGTGGTCGGCGCCGGCCATAAAACACATTATTGTTAATCGGTGAGAGTAGCAACTTTGCAAATGAGCTGAAAAGTAAAATAAAAAGATATATGAAGATGCGTTGTTAAAGATAAGTGAATATATATTATTAATATTAATCCTTCTTGTTTCTCCGTTTTTTCTTTTTTGTCAGCCTTTGTAAAAAAGATTGACAAATTCAAATAAGTATTTCATATGTGCATTTGAAATATAAATGGAGGATAAATCCAAATGCCAAGAGAAGATACAATAAGAACACGTAAAAGTCTTTTAGATGCGGCAAGCGAGATATTTGCCCAAAAGGGTTTCCGGGATACGACGATCGCGGAAATCAGCAAACGGGCCGGTGCAAATATCGCGGCTGTCAATTATCATTTCGGCAGCAAGGAAACTCTTTATATCGAGGCATGGCGATGTGCTTTTCAGGAATCCCTGAAAGCTTACCCGCCCGACGGCGGCGTAAGCGATAATGCGCCTGCGGAAGTGCGCTTTCGAGCGCATGTAAAAGCAACAATCGGAAGACTGGTCGATAAAAAAAACAAGGACTTCTGGCTTGTACAGAAGGAATTTTCAAATCCAACCGGACTGCTGGAAGAAGTCATCAGGAAGGAGTTTCATCCCCTTCAAAAGAAAACGGAGGGTATTGTTCGTGAATTACTTGGACCGCATGTTTCGGAGCAAGACGTACAGTTCTGTGAAACGAGCATTATCAGCCAGTGCGTCAATCCGATGATTGTGGGTAACAGGTCGCAGGGCAAAGACAAAGCGCAAACATGGCCGCGGAGAATCAAAGATGTTAACGCATATGCAGAACATATTTCAAGATTTTCACTGGCTGGAATGAAAGCTATTCGCAAGAACGCGGAATCAAAATGATAAAAAGGTAAATCAATGTCACTACAGAGAAATAAATTCGTTCAATTGGCATTACCTGTATTGCCAGTGCTTTTTATCATAGTTATTTCCGGTTGCCCGGCAGTTGGTCCCGACTATGTTCGTCCCGATACAACCATATATAAGAATTGGAACACTCAGATCAAGAGTGATTCCAATAAAAAAGAAACGCCTGCTCAAAATCTGGCGAGTTGGTGGACAGCTCTCGGCGATCCGATGCTTTCGAGTTTAATTGATCGTGCCCAAAAAGGCAATCTCGATCTGAAGAAAGCACAGGCCAGTATACGCGAAGCCCGCGCCCGCAGGGGATTGGCTAAGGCAAGTTTTTTTCCGACCATTGAGGCTTCGGGCAGTGATACCAGAAGCAGGGGCAGCGAAAACACTGGAGGCGTGACGACCGTCAACTCCAATGTTATGACCGGCGTTATGACCAGCGATCTTTATTCTTTAGGTTTTGATGCTTCATGGGAACTGGATATTTTCGGCGGAGTGCGCCGTTCGGTAGAAGCGGCAGGGGCAAATCTTGAAGCAAGCCGGGAAAACATGCGTGACGTTCTTGTTTCGCTTTTAGCAGAAGTGGCTAAAAATTACGTTGATGTGCGAACCTATCAGGCCCGGATTGCCATAGCACAGGACAACCTGAAAGCTCAGGAAGAAACTTATCAATTGACTGTGTGGCGCAATGAAGCAGGGTTGAGCGATGAGTTGGCCGTTCAACAGGCCCGCTATAACCTTGAAAATACGCGTTCCAATATACCGGCTTTGCGCACCGGACTTGACGCCGCCATGAATAGCATTGCGATTCTTCTGGGAGAGCAACCGGGCAAGGTTCATGAAGAACTTTCGAAACGGGAATCCATACCGGTTACACCGCTGAACATTGCGGTAGGAGTGCCCGCCGATATCATACGTCGCAGGCCTGATATAAGAAAGGCGGAACGTGAGTTGGCTTCGCAGACTGCACAAATCGGCGTGGCCACGGCGGATCTGTATCCCAAATTCACTTTGAGCGGTTCAATCGGACTGGAAAGCATTTCGACGGGAAATTTACTTTCATCGGGCAGCCGAAACTACAGTTTCGGCCCAAGCATCACCATACCCATTTTCTCCGGTGGAGCTACCATTCAGAATATAGAAATACAATCCGCTTTGCAGGAACAGTATCTGATCGCATACAAAACTACCATACTCGATGCATTGAAGGAAGTGGAGAATGCCCTTACCGCATATGTCCAGGAGCAATATAGAAGGCAGGCGTTGATTGATGCGGCTGCGGCGGCAAAGCAGGCGGCGCAACTGTCGAAAACAAAATATCAGGCAGGTCTTTCCGATTTCAGTGATGTACTGGATGCCCAGCGTTCGCTTTTGTCATACGAAGACGAGCTGGCAACAAGCGAGGGGATGGTTACCACAAACCTGATAAGCCTTTACAAAGCTCTGGGCGGCGGATGGACATCTTCTGAAGGTAAAAATTAACATCAGGATAATATTTTTAACAGGAAGAGATATGAACGCAAAACAAGATAAAGAAACTGACATTGCCAAAGTTCTGGAAGTTGACAATTTACGG
>JBEKJX010000365.1:0-2683 GCA_050011015.1 Smithella sp. | reverse complement strand
ATTTGCCGGGGACCGAGTCGGCCCGAATGAAGGAATTACGGCAGTATCATCTATTAATGATATATTTATGTCCTGAGGAGCAAGCATCGATAAACATTTTATACGTTCCAGCATTGATTCATTCGTGAGATCGCCATCATCGGAATAATGAACAGCCGCCGAATGAAGCAGATAATAAAGGGCCGAATTTTTAATATTTTTGATATTGCCCCAGACAAAATAGCAGCGGTTTTTTGCCCGTGTCAGAGCTACATAAAGCAGTCGGCTTTCTTCCGCTAGAAGCTCCTTTTGCCGCCTAATCAGGTAACCGCTATGTTCGGTGTAATCCAGGTCACACGTCAAAAGCCTGTCATTTTGTTCATCGTGAAAACAAAACAATTCTGATTTCTTCGCATCTTGGGCTCCTTCCCAGACAAAAGGACAAAAGACAACTGGATATTCCAGCCCTTTACTTTTATGGATCGTCACCAGCCTTACCGCGTTTTTATCATCTTCCAAACGCAGCTGTTCACGTTCGCCGACAATACCCTCTCTGCTTTTCATTGAATCAAACCAGCGCAAAACTTCAGCCATGTTTAATTTTTCTTCTGCCTGCGCCAGATGAATTTCTTCCGCCAGATGAAGATAATTGGTCATTTTCCTCACTCCATCCTGATAAGCCATTATTCGAGGACGGACATGTTCTTGTTCTAAGAACAAATGAAACATGGTTAAAAAACCGTTCCGGCAGCAATAATCATGATAGGTTCTAAACTTGTTTCGCCATTGCTCCAAAATATTATCATCACTTATGCATATATCAATAGCCGCGGCATTGAGACCTGCTAAAGACGTCGCCAGTGCAGCCAGGAGCAAACCGTCATTTTCATTTTTAACGACCCCCATCAAAAATCTCTTCAATTCCTCCGCCTCGGCGGTTTTAAAAACACTCTCATTGCTCGTCATCGTCGAAGGAATACCGGCATTACTTAATATTTTCTGAAAGTCCGAGGCCTGTGAATTCTTCCGGACTAAAATAGCAATATCGTTTTCTTTAAGTGGTTGATCCCCTATGAAAGCTTTTCCGTCACGACTCAACTTCAGTAATCTTACTACTTCCGCCACAACAGCCCGGATGATTTTTCCCCTGGCATCCGTCAGATTTACAGGAGCACTATTCTTTGCGCCTTCATCCGCCGGCAGGAACAACACGCTCATGGAAGCATGACTATCTCCGGTTATAAGCAGTTTTTTTGTATCCTTCGCCTGCGGCTTTGCCACCTTGACATATTCAATTTCATTATAAACAAACGGATTATTCGAAAACCCTAAAATAGTATTGACAGCGTTTACAAGCCCCTCTTCCGAACGCCAATTATTCATCATTGTGTATTTACATGAGGCCTGCCTGACTGCCTTTAAGTAAGCGAATACATCAGCGCCGCGGAAGCTGTAGATGGCTTGTTTGGGATCACCGATATAAAATACCGGCGCGCTCGTTTCATTTTTATCTTTGATAAAAATAGATTCTAAAATTGCGAACTGAATCGGATCGGTATCCTGAAATTCATCAACAAGGACAGCCTTATATTTGCTGCGAAGGACTTCCGCAAGTTTCAGGCCGGCATCACCCCTCAGCGCGCATCTTGCCCCAAACAGCAAATCATCATAATAAAGGACATTTTTCTGCCGCTTAATTTCCGGCAGTTTATTCCTGAGCTCCTCCAGAAATTTTTTCTTTAAATAAAGCAGATGATTATTTAGTGTTTTATCTATGGCCGCCGACTGCCTGACTAAATCATCGCATATTAAGAAAACATGATGTTGTGGAGGTGTCGATCCTTTTTTGGTTTCCTTATTAATTTTTTCGCTGGTTAGTTTCTCCAGAATTGAAGAAAGCGGCAAGGAAGGTTCATCTTCAGAAGCAATGATGTCGACCTCATATTTGATTTTTTCTATCTGCTTTCCGTAAGCGTTCTTTTTTAAGGCTTCATTTCCGAGTAAAGCAACTATTTCTTCTTTTTGATTTTTCCATGTTTTTCGAAATTCGTTAAATATTTTCAGGAAACTTTTGTAATCAGCTTCCAGATCATTAATATCCGGCGGCGCCAAATCAGGGATTACCAGCAAATCCGGCTTGGCGGAGGCTTCCCTCATCATCTTTAATAATTTTTCCTCATTAAATCCATGATCAAGAGCGTATTTAATAATCAGGGGATGGTTTTCATAAAAGTTTCTGCGCCAGTAATCAGCGGCAAATTCTTCTTCAATGTGCTGCTGGTTAGAGATGATTTCGGCATCAAACATCATGCCACTTTCAAAAGCGTTTTCTTTTAAAATGCGGTCGCAGAAACCATGAATCGTGTGAATTGCCGTTTCATCATAATCTGCCAGAACCCTGGTGAGTTGATGCAGAATTGATTTCCTGCGTTGTTCATCGGAACATTCATCCAATAAACTTTGGAACAATTCATCAGAAGCCTCGCCTGTTTGAAAGGCCTGCCTTGCTGAATTCAGCATCTTCCGGATGCGGCCTTTAAGTTCCGCCGTTGCCGCGTTCGTGAAAGTAATGACCAGTATCTGCTGCGGCGTTAATTTATTCTCAATAATCAGACGCAAATAAAGCCCCGACAAAGCGTGGGTCTTGCCTGTTCCCGCGCTGGCCTCAATCAGATTCACACCGTTGAGAGGACATTGAGATAAA
>JBEKJX010000364.1:0-2692 GCA_050011015.1 Smithella sp. | reverse complement strand
ATAAAGGACAGTCTCTGTTAACGTTTCCCAGTTAAGGGTAGGCTCTCCGCCTTGGAATTCAATCTTTATTGAGTGGGAAGGAGATTTGAATATATAGTCAACAACACGACGAGCCACTTCAGGTGACATGTCGAAGCCCTTCGCGTCATCCCCTTCAGCACTCACTTGGCAATATGCACATTTGTTGGTGCACTTCAGGGTGATGACCATCATGTGAAGGGAAGTAAAATCCGAAATAAATCTTTTTCTAGTCCTATACTTTGCGGATACCATCTCCAGTGTTTCCGGTAAGTGTTCTGTATTGATAAAATGCCTACTTTTCAATTCATAGTAGTATGGAGAATCAGGGTGTAGATTGTTCTGTATTAAGATATGGAAATCGTTTTCGCTAATGAAGATATATTCGCCGCTTTCGTTGACGAGTAAATAGTCATCGCCGTCAAAGCGAGAGAACTGAAAGGGTAGTAAGTGCAGTTCTTTATTGCCCACAAGATTCTATTTCCTTTTTGAGGTCAAGAGGTGAGAATGCATGTTTAACAATCAGTTCTCGTATCTTACCGTTTGTCCGGTCGAGTTGTAATCTGACTTGATGGTCGATAACTGTATTTATGAAATCTTTGATGTCTTCGGAAATATTTCTCTGCGAAACTTTGTTTTTTAATTCGAAGATGACGGTAACAGACTGACCATCCTTACGTGTTACAAGGACATGGTAGTTGTTAGTAAAAGCATAGCAGGCGGCGTTGATGGCCTCCATATCATATATTGAGTTATCAATAATTATGTTCGCGTGGTCGGCATCAATAACGCTGATTAATCCAGATATAGTTTCCATAATCTCTCCCTTATAACCAAATAAAACGCTGAATTAATTTTTAAACCTCCACTTGATGACGGTATCAAGGATATCGTTCTTATGCTGCTATCAAATGGAGTAGAAACATTTGAAACATGTGAAGGCGGAAAAGGGCATAGTTTTCCTGAACCAACGGTCTTTTTGGGGGATCGTTAGGCGAAGGATTAAGTGCACTTTCCGTCGCGTTAGATAATGGATTACCAGTATCGCGGCTTAGGAAAACATGGGGTATTATCGACGGCTTGGTTCATGGGCATTGGCGGGAGATGACCTTTTGGCCTCCAAAAGGTTCTCCTCAGTGGGCAGAAAGAGATACGGCGGCAAGATGTGCGGCACAAAAGAGAAGCTAACGTCCGTCTGCGTTCAATGTCTGACAATCTTTACAGAGCCTGTAGCCATTTGTACCACTAAGTCGCTCGTTCTGTGGTATGTCATGGCCGGGAGGACATTTACCATTGTTGTGATAAACACGACTTTCAGCAGGTTTTTTGACCTCATTTATAGAGTAAAAATCTTGAACTTTCATCGGGTACCTCCTTTTTAAAATTTGAATATATTTAACTATACCTTTAGAACTTTTTGTCAATAAAAATTAAAAAAACGAAATCCGGAGACATACGATTTTTTTGCTGTGATAATCAGGGGAAGGATAAAAATCAGCATGGTGAACCTACCACAGTTTAACGAACAAATTTATTTATGTTCATTCTTTTTCTATTGTTTTAACGCCTCTTAGGTTAGATTCAATTTTTGAGAATATTAGTAACAACATTAGTGCCATGAAAACCCCAAACGCAACCAAAGCTACTATTAATGATTGTGTGGCTTGCGCCTTTTTCGCTGCAACTTTATTATATTCATTTTCTTCTTCACTCTTAACTCTTTCGAGCTCTTGTTCATCAAATTTTTTACCCTCTTGTAACTGCTTACTGTATTCCTTTTCATGCCAACCAAGAGATGCTGCAATTACCTGTGTTTGTCCTTGCTTATCTATACAAATTTGTATTATGCGTTTATTACTCAACACAGCCTTTTCAAATTTATCCTGAGATTCTGCAAACTCTTCGCCATATGTGCTAAACATATTTTTAAAAACATATTTTGGAAACGTGTTCATAAAGTCATCTTTATTTACAGGATTTGCAAGAGAACATTGTTTTTGATAGCCGTTTACATAGAGCCATAGATTTGCAAGGTATTTGTCAACCATGATATCCAATGAGGTGTCCTTGGGTATTTGTGTTTTATTCTCTTGAATTGGAGGTGCTGGTGCCGTCTGTTCCTTTGGATCAAATTCGTTTAAGAACTTATCAATATTGACATTAGGTTTGGGGGCTTTTCTTGCAGGACTGGGAATCGTTGGTTTAACATTCATGTCTGACAAACCTTTTATCAACATAACACCACTTACTATTAAAGCTATTGTTAAAACAACGATGATTACAAATTTAAATATGGTAAGGTATACTTCTTCAAATTTATTCAGAACACTTTTTTTCATTTATTCTCCTTTCTTATGTTTTGAATAACTGTTCTCGTGTTTCTTATTCTCCTCCAATGTGCATGCTTCTTTTTTCTTAACAGTTTTCCTTGCTATGTGATATTTACAATGCCTCTACATTGTGGAAACTTTGAACAGCCCCAAAATTGTTTGCCAGCGTTTTGACCTCTCTTTGCTTCTCGTAAGGACATGGGGCTTCCACACTGAGGGCAGCTAACACTGCTTTGTTTCTCGCTTTTGATTTTCTGCACATGTGTTACGTGTTCCCGGTGAGTTTTGAAAGATGGATTTAATCTTCCCGTCCCAATCTTGTTGATGATTTCTTTAACCTCTAC
>JBEKJX010000363.1:0-2717 GCA_050011015.1 Smithella sp. | reverse complement strand
ATCAGTGTGTTTTGAGGTGAACTGCCCAGTTTGTTTAAAGCCGTATAAAGATGTTGAGGGTTTGGTTTAACGTTCTTTACGTCATCACGGCAGACAACTACCGGGCAGTAGGATAAAATGTCGGGGAATATGGTTTTTACGGCTTTCGCGCAATTTCTGGTTATTATTCCACATAAGATTTTCTGCGACTTAAGATCGTTGAGCAGTTCTCTGGTGCGGCTAAACAGTTCACCATCGTTAGCTGCTTCTATTTCAATTTTTTCGATGATAGCGTTAGCTTCTTTAGTAAATATTTTGGCTTTTTCGGTGGAGCGCTGATTTAGTATTATCGCGGCATCGTTAATCATTTCTAAAACATAGTCTGTATATAATTCGTTTCCGTTAATGCCGTAAGATAAAATAAGTTCGATGACTGTTTCACGCATTTGATGGAAATCAATATTTAATTTTGCCAGCGTTCCGTCAAAATCGAAGATGACGGTTTTTATATTAATGGTTGATTTATTAATTTTTAAGCTGGTCATGAAGTCAGTGTTTCCCGGAGATGTAATTAACAGTCAGAACTTTGTCTAATGTTCTGGATGAAGAGAAAGAGGGCAGGCTGTCGTCAGAAATAATGCGCAGAAAATTAGTGATAATATTAAATGTCGCGCCCCAAAGAATATCTTCGCTATTTTGACCATCGGGAATAATAAGACAGGGCATTCGATATTGCAGTGTTTCGGCGCTTTCTCCCAGAGAGGTTTTAATATCCAGCATAGCGTAGTTGTTGCCGTCGAAGAAGAAGCTGACAGGAATTTCCAAGACCTTTGCCACTTCCGAACTTAATTTATACGTGAAAGATTTAGGCGTTAAACAAACAACGGGGAAAATAGTTCGGGCGAGTATCGTCAGAGAGTAGGAGGGCAGGGCGCCCAGATAGACAACGTTAAAAGGGTTTAAACCTACTTCTTCCCACGCTTCTCTCAAGGCGGTGGTTAAAAAAAGACGAATCAGGGAAGTCGTTTCTTTGTCCTCGCTTTGAATTCGTCTTTGGGTCTTATCGTGCATGCGGGGAAGTATTCCCGCTTTTAAAAGATAGCTGAAAATATTGTCATTGCGCGGTTGCAGCATTCCACCGGGGCAGCTGATGTCTCCGGATTGAGATACTTTGTCCGATCGTTTAATGAGTTGAAAAACATACTCGGATTTGCCCTGAATTGTTTTGTAATTAAGTAATAAAACCACTCCGGCTTTAAGGTGGTTGGAGCCCTCTTTCCTTGATTTTTCAATTTGGAAAATTTTTTCTTTGTAATCAATTGGAACAGTGGATAATTTATCCTTAACAAAACGGGGGAAAATATCTTTTTGCCGGAGTAGAGCTAAATCCATAAATATAAATATCCTGAAAATCTATTTTATAATTTCAGCAATTTTTTGATTATACCAGCATCTTACAGGGAATAAATCAATAAAACCGCAATGGCCTCCGTATTTCTGCCGTGATATTTTTAAAAATTCATTTTCCTGTAGCTGGCGATAGTCTTCATACGGAATCACAGGGTCATCTTCCGAGATAAATATTGTAACAGGAATATTCAGATTTTTAAATGAATCATTTTTCAACATGTATAGTTTAAAGTAGTCGCGGTAATTTGACATTTCGGGGAAGTAAGGCAGAATCTTTTCTGTAAGATCAATGCATGTTTTGGATTTCAGCATTTTGCCGAAATCATATTTGTTTGGGAAAAGCCGCTGTTTTTTAATTAAAGACCGTTTCCATTTTCTTAAAAAATATTTCCGGTAGAGAGGATAACCGTTATCAATAGTCAGAGTGGTTTTATAAGGATCCAGAGGCGGGCTGATGGCAAAAACATGATTTAAATTCGCTATCGGCATCCGGTAATGCATCATTGCAATACGTAAAGCGAAATTGCCGCCTATGGAAAAGCCTATCAGATATACGGGTTTGTTTTCGGAAAGCTGCGATAAATAATTTACCGCTTCAAATGTTTCATCCAGCAGAGCGCCATGAAAAAGACCTTCATTGAGATGGTGGGAATCTCCATGATCCCGCAGATTCAGACGGCAGATGGAAAAACCGAGATTGTAAAAGTAATCACCCGTCGCGAGAAGATAAGCGGAAGAAGATGATCCTTCCCACCCATGCAGGAGAATAATCACTCCTCTGGATGCGGGATGGTAAGAAAAAAACGAAAGCAATCTGGAACCGGTGGAAGTTTTGATTATTATTTCACGGGAGTTTTTCGCCATTAAATTCTTCCGGTGCAGACGCAGATGCGAGCTGGCCATGATAGACTGGAAATGAGTGTTGCGAAAAAAGAATGATGGCTTGAACATTTCATCAATGGTTTTTGTGTTTTTTTTCATGGGATTATAGAAATATTATGATGTTTGTTAATTACCTTGATTTTGATAAAGCAAAGTTTTACAATTTAATCAAGAATTATTAAAACGCTTCTAAATACATCTATTTAATATATCCGGGAAGAATAATACCTTTGACATGAATGATTTATTTTAGTAAAATTAAATAAGATTTACATTGAAAATGTCGTATTGAAAATTTAAGAGTTTATAAAGAAACCAATTTCCTTGAAATCAGAACGAAAGGAGGATGTTATGAGAAAAATTTGGATATTCGTCGCAATGGTAATGTTGATGGCTTTCGTAACTGCTGCACATGCAGACGTAAGGCCTGGCGGTTTGCCGGAATT
>JBEKJX010000362.1:0-2731 GCA_050011015.1 Smithella sp. | reverse complement strand
CGACAGCATCATATACAGTTACCAGCGGTGTGCTGACAGTGGTTCAGGCAGCGAAATAGAATCATTCAGGTCATAACAGATTTAAAAGGGGCGTTATAAAAAACGCCCCTTTTTTATATTTGAGTATTACCCCTAATTTCGTTTTTGCTAAATAAGTATTGTGTTTTCTACTAAAATAAGGCAAATAATTTTCATGTAAAAGGCATAATTAAAACTGGAGGTCAAGGTTGAAGGTTTCCTTTTCCGGTATTTTTTGGAGTTTAATCTGTATAGGTATAGGATTTTTTCTTCTGTCCGGCAGTTGGGGGGCATATTCAGAGTATAAACGTGTGCAGGATTATAGCGGACGAGCCATTGGTCATATAATGAAAAAGCATTTTAAACTCGGATCCGATGGAGGCGGCAATTATTACATGGACTATTGGTTTATGTCCTCCGTCGGCAGTAAAATCAGCGCCAGCAGCATTATTGCAAAACAGCAGTGGGATATGTTGCAGGTTAATGATACTTTGGAAATAAGATTCGACCGGTCTGACCCCAATCGTAACATTCCGATGTATGGGGGCAGTCCATCCATTGTTTTTGCTTTTTTTATGCTTGTCCTGGCGGCTGTCTTTATGATTTTTGGATGTTCACGTTTTTTCAATAGTTTTCATAAAAAAATCTCTTAATTGAATAAATCAGCTAAATAACCTCCATGTTTGTTATGATAAAAAACATAAATAAAGCAATCCTGCCGGATTATGAAAAATATCAGAAAAGTCATACTTTCCACCGGGATAAAAAATTGCAGAAATGTTAATAGATGGAAAAGAGGCAACTTTGGAAGCGAATCGTTATTATCAGCTATTCATATTAATTGAGCGTTGTTAGTGGTTGTCTAATGATGAAAACATCTTTTCCTTTATTGGATAATTTATTTAAATACCTAATTGTCGTTATCTTAGGTTTGAGTTTTTATCTTTTTTTTATAGCTTTGTTTAACAGAAGCCTTGCAGATTATGATTTGTGGGGCTATCTTTCTTTCGGGCATGTTTTCTGGGAAGAAGGCTTTTTTCCATATCAAGATGTTTTTGCTTATACGCCTACGAAACCATTGTGGGTTTATCATGAATGGCTAACCGGAGTTGTTTTTTGGGGTCTGATTAAATATTTAGGACCGGCAGCCCTGCAATTATTGCGTTACATATTAGCCATATTAACAATTTATTTAATATATTCCACCGCTATTAAAAGAGGCGGCAGTATTTTTTATGCTTTAATAATCCTGATTCCTTCAATGTTAGTAGTTTCTTTCGGCTATGTTCCTGTAAGAGCCCAAATATTCACGTTTTTCTTCTTTATTCTGACTCTTTATATACTTGAATCTTCAAAAAAAAAAGGAGATGGAACTATCCTCAAGTGGCTTCCATTGATCCAGATTGTTTGGTGCAATTTTCATGGTGGTTTTGTTGCCGGTTTGGGTTTAATCTTTTTGTATGCTTTGGGTGAAGGCTTGGAGCGTAAGAAGATTGCTGTTTCTTATATTAAATGGGGAATTATTGCCTCCTTTGCCACATTAATTAATCCTTATGGTATAAAATATTGGGCATATACCATCCAAGCCATTTCAATGCCCAGGCCTGAAATAACAGAGTGGTATTCAGTCGCAACAGCATTAAAGTCCAATGTTCATATTTATCCAGTGTCTCTATTTCTGATAATGAGTTTGATGATTCTGTTCGGATTAATCGTTCGCCAGAAAAAAAATATCACAGAACTTTTAGTTATTGCTGTAGTGATCTATTTGGGAAGTGCTCATATCCGCCATGGGGTCCTTTTCGGCCTGGTGTTTGGGGCATATATGCCTGTTTATCTATCGGAATACGCCGCCGCCCATGCATGGAATGCTAATCGTCGCTCCTTCATGCGCCTGGACCGATTTTTGCCGGTATTTTTTTCAGCCTTACTGATAAGTACATACTTTTATTATTATCCTATGAAACAGATCACTTTTATTCCTGATTTCAGGTTTGTGGTTTCATCAGATCTTTATCCTACAAACGCAATTCATTGGATGAAGACTAACAATATCAAAGGAAATATTCTGCCTCATTTTGAATGGGGTGAATACCTGATCTGGTCATGCTATCCCGATTGTCGCGTGGCTATGGATGGCCGTTACGAAACGGTTTATAAAGAAAATGTTCATAAGGAATATTTTGATTTTTTATATGGAAGGGATAAATGGGATGTTTTCTTGAGAAAATATCCACATGATATATTGCTGTTAAGAGCGGGAACAAAAACACACACGTTGATGCTTAATGAAAAAGACTGGCACATTGTTTATTGTGATCCTATAAGTGTTGTGTTTATGAAAAACCTTATGCAGTACAAAAGCTCGCCCGGAAAAGATCATGATTAAGCCAACGACGGAACAATCAATATCAGCCGCTGGAAACATGGATGGCTTTTACTACGCATGTTTTTCTTTGGTTTGAGACGGATAGAATTTATATGAATTTAAAGCAGAGCCTAAGAAAATAAATAAAATTAATAGCAACAACAATGAGAGAATTATTTCACAACATTGATTTGAAAACAAAAAAGGGAATTTATGTTTGATAAAGTTAACATATATCAGAAGAATTCGATTCTTGTTGTTTTGATGCTGATCACCTTAACGCTCGGTGTTTATTGGTCAGTGCAGAATTATGAATTTATCAATTTTGACGATTACATTTATGTC
>JBEKJX010000361.1:0-2772 GCA_050011015.1 Smithella sp. | reverse complement strand
AATTATTCCAATTGGAGCAAGAACATAACAATTGACGATATAGTATCTTTGTTTAAGGCCCAGGCGCAACAAATAGGTGCAAATGCCATTATTATTGATAGCTGTAGTACCAGCGGAAGTAGAAATGCAAAGGCCAGAGCAATTCTAATAAAGCAAATAAACATTTAACCTCTCTGACAATTTCCCGCTACTGGCGCTGTCCCCTTTTTCCGTAAATTAACTAGGAGTAATACAATGAAAAATAAAAGAGCGCTGATCATCGGAGCAAGCGGCCTTGTCGGATCGCATCTGCTTAATCTGCTTCTGGCCGATGAAAGTTATCAGCAGGTGACAGTCCTGGTTCGCCGCCCCCTGCCGGTGAATCATTCACGGTGCAGGGTTGTTACAATTGATTTTGACAACAAGTCTACGTGGCTTGATTATGCAAAGGCTGACGATGTTTTCTGCTGTCTCGGCACAACCATGAAACAAGCCCGGACAAAAGAAAAATTCTTTAAGGTCGATTTTGAATATACTCTGGCCATAGCCAGGCAGGCTGTGGAAACGGGAGCGACTCGCTGTTTTCTTGTATCGGCTCTGGGTGCCGATGCCAGTTCGTCGATTTTCTATAACCGTGTCAAAGGCGAAATCGAAAACGCTTTATCAAAATTGCCTTTCAAGGCATTGCACATCTTTCGTCCTTCACTTTTGCTCGGCAACCGGCAAGATAACAGGCCGATGGAGGCTATCGCGACAAAACTCTCGGGAATTTTCAGCGGGCTGATGATGGGTCCTCTGCGTCCTTATCGGCCCATTCAGGCATCTCATGTGGCTCTTGCCATGCAACGCGCCGCAGGAACGGATGATGGTCAAGGAACAATTGTGCATTCATCGATGGAAATGGAAAATGAAATAGTACAACAGCGCCCTATTTCCTAAAGAGGGCGCTGTGCCCTATTTCCCTATTTCCTGAATGAATGTTTTTGGGGCTTAAATATAGCAATTGATAAGTGGGGATGGTCTAAAAAGTATAACTATGAAATCTCAAAGAAAATTAGTAATGAATTATTCCCTAATATCCCATACCCAAAACTTGAAGATTGAATTTTTAGAAATAGGGGAGGAATTTGATGATGAGTGACGAAAGATTTCTGGGAACATGGA
Organism: Smithella sp.; assembly: GCA_050011015.1. Classification (GTDB taxonomy): domain Bacteria; phylum Desulfobacterota; class Syntrophia; order Syntrophales; family Smithellaceae; genus Smithella. Next base: position 1,629 of record JBEKJX010000361.1, on the reverse strand, counting down.
CACTGAAATCAGTTATAAAAAAATCAGCATCAGGTCATATAAGCAAGCCCTTTGCTGATAATCCCTTGGGATACATATCCTATATGCCCGACGGCTTCATGCATGCAATTCTGATGAAGTCTGGACGGAACCATATTAGTGTTTCTCCGGAAGAGCTGAGCGATGCCGCAAGCAAGAAAAAGCTGTTGATGTCCTGGAAATATATTAAGGCAGGCATAAGATACATGAAAGCAATGACATCATTTCTGTCTTATTGCGGCACTTACGAAATCCATGGTAACATTATATTGCATCATGTAAAAGCGGCAATGATTCCAGACTGGATCGGGACGGATCTGACACGCGAGTTTGTCTTTAGCGGAAATACGCTTACTCTCACGGCTCACGACGATACGGGAAATGTCATGAATCTGGTCTGGGAACGCGTTTCTAGAAATAGGTTCAAGTAAATTAGGAAATAGGGCGCTGTCCCCTATTACATAATCGTCAATAAAATCCCTCTTTCGAGGGATTGATAATTATTCATCTTAAGAGTATCATTTTTAAAATGACTCAATTTAAGGTTATTCTGAGACAATAATTATAGCGCGTTATATTGAATATATTTTAATCACAATATATATAACAAGGAGGGTGAAAACATGAAATTGACGCAATGGGAAAAAATGACAGATGAAGACCAAATTAAATTTTTATTTGATAAAATTATCGACAATCAAAAAGAATTTTCAACATTTGCTCATAACATTGAAGACCTGTTTGATAAAATAAGTCCGGTAATAGAAGAAGATCGTAAAAATGCAAAAGTTGGATCATGTAAAAATGGCATTAAAGAAGCTGTTCAGTTAAAAACATTGATAATGATCTTTGAAAACATTCTGGGTGATAGTCGTGCTATTAAAGGTAGTAGTGTAAGTGGATGTGGTGCAAGGTGTTGTTCAAATGCTGAGTAATAATTAATTATAATTTATAAAATGGACATATTAACTATTCCAAAGTATATACAATGGTATATTACGAATGATTGTAATAGTAATTGTATACATTGTAATGTAATTGAATCAAGTCTTGTAAAGCATAGAAAAAAATTAACATTAAAACAAAATCATAAAGTTATAGATAATATTGATTATCCTAATTCTGTTATTGAAATATTAGGAGGAGAACCTCTTTGTTACAATGGATTAAATGAAATATTAAATCATATTAAACAGAATAAATTTAGAGCATATCTTGTCTCAAATGGAGTATTGCTATCTCCATGTGCTAAAACACGTCAGATTCTTTACTATTGTGATGAAATTTCAATTAGTGTTGATGGAATTATTGCAGAATCATATAAAATGATGCGGCAGACAAATAATTTTAACACAGTCATTAAAAATCTTACTTATTGTGTTGACAAACTGGGTGCAGATAAATTGACTGTGATTTATGTCGTTGCTAAACCAACGATGAATGAACCTGAAAAAATTATAGACTTCTTTAGGTCTCTAGGAGTTAAAAAAATTACATTTAATACATTACAAAAGACGTTAAGGAGTGATTCTTTTTCAAAAGAATTATATATAGACTTGGAAGAGCATTTAAAATTTTTTGAAAAGTTAGCCCTCGCTACACATAAATATA
>JBEKJX010000360.1:0-2811 GCA_050011015.1 Smithella sp. | reverse complement strand
GTTGGGCATTCAGCACGACCTATGCCGGATTCTGGCATCCTCTGACATGGCTGTCATTGATGCTTGATGATCAACTTTATGGCCTGAATGCCGGCGGTTATCATCTGACCAACCTTATCCTGTAATTAGGCACTCTATTATTATCTTGACACCGGATAGTGATTAACCTAAAAATGATAATTGTAAAATAATTTTGTTAAACACTTTCGTTGCAAAGTAAGAGATATCTTGAGTGATGTGAATATTTTATATAAGTTTATTTTAATTGATACCGTGCTAGCATGAAAACAGCAGCATTATTATCCTTGAAATGAAGACATTTTTATTTCATATTTCATCCATTAACGTTGTGAGAAAAATTGCACCACTATTAATACTTTTAATTTTCGCTTCCATTTGTTTTTTTAGTCAGGCTTCACAATCGGTAACCGTTGATGAATTTCACCATTTCCCGTCTGGAATATATAATCTGGTGACTTTCGATTGGCGCATGAATAATGAATCACCGCCCCTGATAAAATGCTTTCCAGCATTGAGTATACTTATTACTAATCCAAAAATTGATTGCAAATCGTTTGAAAAATCAACCAATACCTGGAGAATGGGATACAGCTTTATGTATCTGAATAAGGACAGATATCAGTCAATCTTTCAATACGGACGATGCATAATAATAATATTTGGTTGTCTGCTAGGATGGTTAATATATCTTTGGGCCAAAGACATATATGGTTATAAAGGAGCTCTATTTGCCTTATTCCTGTATGTTTTCAATCCCAATATTTTAGCGCATTCTTCATTAATAACTATAGATATTGGCGCAAGTTGCATGATATTTTTAAGTATCTATTGCTTCTGGAAATACTTAATTAATCGTAATCGCAACACTATAATTCTTGCGGGAGTTGCCCTGGGGCTTGCCCAGCTTGCTAAATTTACGTCGTTACTTCTCTACGCGATTTTCTTTGCTATTATAATTTTAGTAATTATTTTAAATAGTGATACCTACAACGAGGGTAATCATATTAACACTAAAAAAAACAAGGCAATTAATTACTTCGGGGAATTTTGTATAATAGTTTTAATCAGCATGATAATAATAAATGCAGGCTATTTATTTTCCGCTTCTTTTAGGCCTCTATCTGAATATCATTTTACAAGCAATCTTCTTAAAGGTGCTTCTTCCTTTCTCTGGAAGGGATTTCCGATACCTTTGCCTTATGATTACCTTACGGGTTTTGATACCCAATTGAGTATTTCGGCGGGAGGAATTCCTTTCTATGAAAGTTATCTCATGGGTGAGCATTCACTAACAGGATGGTGGTATTATTATATCACCGCTTTTTTTGTTAAAAATCCTGAACCACTTTTAATAATATTACTTTTTACAGCTGTTGCCTGGACAGGAAATACAAAAGAAAAGATGGACAAAATAACAGTTCTTTGTGTATGGATTCCCATAATATCATATTTTATCTATTTTTCCTTTTATACACATATTCCCATTGGCATAAGGTACATACTTCCGGTTTTCCCTCTTCTTTTTTTGGCATGTGGTTATCTCTTTAATCAATTCATATTGGAGCAAAAAAGTATGAGGGCAATTTTAGCAGTTTTAGCCGTTTCCTATATGTTTATTGCGCTATCCATTTTCCCGCGATATTTATCCTATTTCAATATTGTTTCAGGCGGTTCGCAAAATGGATATTTCTGGCTTATTGATTCCAACCTTGACTGGGGGCAGAGTTTACCCGGCTTGAAAAAGTATATGGATAAGAATCATATCAATGAAATAAAACTTGGATATTTTGGGCGAGTTGATCCTAAAATATATGGTATCAATTATTCACTTGCTGAAAAAGAACCGCTGGAAGGGATATATGCAATCAGTATTAATTTTCTGGTGGGCAGGCCGTATTATCTTTTAAGAGAAAATACTCAAGAATTGTTATTTATTGATATAAATTATTTTGAAAAATATAGAGAACTTAAACCGTATGCTATTATAGATAATTCAATCTATATTTTTGATATGAGAAAAAAACAGTAGCTATACTATAATTCAAATGACATTTTTCTATTTTGCCAACTCTCCACTGCTGAAAATAAGCAGGTACTATCAATAAGCACTTCTCCCCGCTGATACGGCGGAATAAATCTTTTTAAAAAAATCAATAGTGCTATTATGATATTCAAAAGCGGAAAAAGTGAAGTTCGTATATAAATTATTGGAGGAAGTGTTATGCGCAAAATTATCGTTTCAATCTTACTTGTAATGACTGTTATTTGTTCCTGCTCGGGGAAAAGTGAAACAGCGTTGGATTGGTTTAACAAGGCAGCAGAGTTAAATTATACAGACCCCCGGGTTATCGAATATTTGAACAATGCCATTAAACTGCAGCCGAATTATGCCAGTGCTTACAACATGAGGGGGATTTCCTACACCAGACTTGGTCAATATCAAAGAGCCATTGAGGACTTTAATCAAGCCATTGTCCTGAAACCGGATGATGCCAAGACCTACATCAACCGGGGAATTGCTTACACTTTCCTTCTCCAGTATCAGCGTGCCATCGTAGACTATAATAAAGCCATCAGTTCAAAACCGGACGATGTCAATGCCTACTACAACAGAGAATATGTTTATTTTAAACAGGGCAATAAAAAACTAGGCTGCCGAGATGCGAAAAACGCCTTTGACGTGCGCTTCATTCACTCCATTGGCTAAATCGGCGATGGACATCTCAGCCGAGCTTGCTCTCAAACTAAGGCCTGCCGCACCAACATATACGGCGTCAGCTCCGTAGAGTA
>JBEKJX010000359.1:0-2826 GCA_050011015.1 Smithella sp. | reverse complement strand
TACAAAACGCTTTGAATATTTTAGGTGTGGGTACGCCGGAGAAGATGTAATACCGATTCAAAATCAATATGATTTAGAATCGGTATTAATAATGATGTGACAAAATATTGGCCGGTTGTGCGGACATTGCCCTTTTTAAAATATTTTTTAAAGTAGAAAAATGGCTTCAGGAAATATTAAGAATTTTGAATTAAAAATGGGGAAAACCGGAGTCGTTATCATTATTGCCGGAATGGCGGCATTATTATGCGCCGCTTTTTTGTTCGGCGTTGATGTCGGTAAAAATATTGATATTTATCCGGAAAAAATCGCGGCGTTTCCCCAAAGAGCATTGGCTCTGGTCTGGCGTCCGGCCAGGATAAATGTTGCACAAAGCGCAACGGATAATAAAGCGGGAGAAAATATTGATCTTACTTTTTACGACGCGCTGACTACGAAAAAAGGCATTGCAAATGCAGAAACTGTTCAGGAAAAGCAGCCATCGGTTTCGCAGCCCAAAAAGGAAGAAGAAACCGTAAAAGGCAATTTTAATATTGAAGCTCAAAAAACGCCGCAAACGGCAGATGATAAAAATGACGCAATACAGGAAAATAAAATCATAGAAACTGCTTTGGACAATGCTTCCGGCAAGCATAAATTCATTGTACAGGTGGCTTCCCTGAAGGAGAAAACGAAAGCGAATCAAATCAGTAAAAAAATATCCTCTTCGGGTTTCAAACCGGAAATCATTAAAACCGAAGTTAAAGGCAAAGGGATTATGTTTCGCGTGATTGCCTCCGGTTTTGAAAATAAAGTTAAGGCACAGGATGCCGCAAAAAGTATTTCTGCTCAAACAGGGACGAATTGCATTGTCAAAAGCGTTGATAATTCGGCAAAGGATCATTAAAAAAATATAACGGGTTGTGTAAATTATGTTTGAAAGTCTGTCGGAAAAACTGGAAAATATTTTTAAAAAATTAAAAGGACGCGGAATCTTGAATGAGGAAAATGTCAATGCCTCGCTCAAGGAAATCCGCATGGCGCTTTTAGAAGCCGATGTTAATTTCAAGGTCGCCAAGGATTTTATCGAAGATGTCCGGACGCGGGCGATAGGAAAAGAAGTTCTCGACAGTATTACTCCCGGCCAGCAGATAGTAAAAATTGTTCATGACCGGTTAGTTGAACTTATGGGCGGAGTGAGCTCCAATATCAAATTCGGCGCCCGCGTTCCCGCCGTAATCATGCTGGCCGGTTTGCAGGGATGCGGCAAAACAACAACCGCCGCAAAACTGGCGCTTTTGTTATCAAAAGAACAAAAGAAGGTTTGCCTTGTATCCGCTGATGTATACCGTCCGGCGGCTATGGAACAACTGGCTGTCCTGGCCAGACAGATTAATGCCGGAATCTATGAAGCCGGCGGTTTAAAAGACCCTGTGGAAATTTGTGTTCAGGCCGTGGAACAGGCCAGAAGAAACGGTTATGAAGTGCTCATCATCGATACAGCCGGAAGACTCCACATTGATGACCTCTTGATGGAAGAACTGAAGAAAATTAAAGAAAAGGTCAATCCGGCGGAAATTATTTATGTCGCTGACGCCATGACGGGACAGGACGCCGTTAATGTCGGCGCTAAATTCAATGAACTTATCGGTATCGACGGTGTCATTATGACTAAAATGGACGGCGACGCGCGTGGCGGCAACGCGCTGTCCCTGAAGTCGGTTATCGGAAAACCCATAAAGTTTGTCGGCATGGGAGAAAAAATAGATAATCTGGAGGTATTTCATCCGGAAAGAATGGCTTCCCGTATTTTAGGCATGGGCGATATTCTTACTCTTGTGGAAAAAGCGCAGGCTAACATTGATCAGAAGACAGCGCTTGAGCTGGAAAAAAGCATAAGAAAAAATAATTTTTCATTGGAAGACTTCCGTAATCAATTGACGCAAATTAAAAAAATGGGATCCATGAAAGATATTTTAGGCATGATTCCCGGCCTGGGGAAAATGAAAGCGCTTAAGGATATTGAACCCGATGATAAAGAATTGGTTAAAGTGACGGCCATAATCGATTCGATGACAAAAGAAGAGCGTTATAATCATTTGATCATTGATGGCCGGAGGCGTAAACGAATTGCCCTGGGCAGCGGTACGTCCGTTCAAGACGTTAATCTTTTGTTGAAAAATTATCTGGAAATCAAAAAAATGATGAAAAGATTCAGTAAGAAAGACGGGGTAAAATCTCTGATGCGCAATTTACCCTTTTAAAATGGAAAAAACTGTGTTAATAATGTTTTAGTGAGAAAATTTATTTTAAGGAGGTAATATTAAAAATCAATGGCTGTTAAAATTAGACTGACTCGTATGGGTGCTAAAGGCAAACCTTTTTATCGCATTGTGGCAGCTGACACAGATTTCCCGCGAGATGGAAGATTTTTGGAAATTTTAGGCAATTATGATCCTAAAAAGGACCCGGCGGAAGTTACAGTGAAGGAAAAACGTGTTCGCGACTGGTTGAATAAGGGCGCCAAGGCAACTCTGACGGTGGCTAATTTACTTAAAACAAAAGGTATTGAGGCTAAAATAAAGTAAGAAAATTTTTTGACATTAAGAAAAAACATTTTAAGTTTTAAAAGGCCGCAGATCTTAAAACATGTAATCCATTATTGACGAAATGATTTCTGAAGAAAAATTTATCAAAAACAGCGGAGGTTATGACTATGAAGGAATTGATTAAGTTTATATCTCAGGCTTTAGTAGATTTCCCGGACAAGGTTGAAGTAACTGAAATCGTCGGAGAGCAGACATCGGTAATCGAATTGCGTGTGGCAAAAGAAGATTTGGGTAAAGT
>JBEKJX010000358.1:0-2836 GCA_050011015.1 Smithella sp. | reverse complement strand
TGCCGCCATTGGTTAAATTATTTATCTCTTTGTCGGTCATTATGACTTTATTTTTCAAATCCGTCAGAGCTTTGTCATAATTATGAAGAGTTAAATAAAGCATTAGTCCATAGGCAAGAACAATATAAATGGCAAAGCGAAACAAGACTTCTCTATTGATGTTTAGAGGCCATATTCCGTTTTTCAAGCGGAATAGTTTTATAGAAGACCCCTCAACCGCTTGCAGGAAAGGCGGACTATCGACTTTCTGAAAATTCTTCACGCAGGAAATGAATGCCGACGGCACATCTACCACCGTATCGCCATAGAACCTGATTCCCTTGATGGAGGAAGCGTTATCAGTGAGACCCATCAGGAATCTCTCCAAGTCCGCTTTAGAAAAATCAGCGGCCGGGTATGAGGCTGCATCCATGAATCTTCCATCTCCACAGGCAATGACATGTATCATTGATCCGTATGGATAGATGTAAATCCCGGACGGCAAAGAAAGAAAAGTAAGATCTTCGGGAATGACGTAACCAAAGGCAAAAGACTTCCTTAAACTCTCCAGTTGCTCCCGTTCCCACGCCCATATATCCAGGATGACGTGTGTGGGATATGTCGCGACAATTTTACAGTGAAAAGAGCAATTAACAATGGGGAAAATATCCGGCGCTTCCATCTCCACTGCTTGCAGGAGCTTATCCATCTTCATCGGAGGATATTGTTTCCTTATACGGATAACTTTACTTCTACCTAAAATAAGAATACGCCGCTGCATCCCCCCCGAGATAGGTTTAAGCCCATCGAGAGAACCTGAGTAAAGAAGCTGAGCGTTTTCCTGACCGGCCATCTGGTAAATCTCCACTCCTTTCTCTCCTAAATATGCGGCTTGCCATTTAGACACCAGACTATTCCTCCTGCCAGTAGTAAATAAAATAAGGATAAAAAACACTGGTGGCTATATTCAAGCCGGCACTTATCCGACAAAGGCTTTTCGTACTACCGGTACGAACCACAATATCCAGAAACGATGACGGCATAAACCACCCCTCCGGTTGTTCCAGATAAAGCATTTTACCTGTTAAGGCGATAAGCTCCGGCATTGTAGTTATTGTTTTCCGGGCGATATAAGATTTTATTTTCATCACTCTACCATCATCTATATTAAGAAACGCCTTCAATACGGAATCATTGGCCGTATTAGGATTAAAGCCATTATTAGGCAGAATCGTCAGGGACGGAGAAATCTTTTTGTAAAGGTCCGCATCAACGCCTCTGATTAGAGATAGCTCTTCCATATATTGAAGATCATAATTCCGCGGTGTGTAGGCGAATCCATGGCTTCTGTAATATGGAGCTTTCGCCCCGTTTATCCGGGCAAGATCACCTTGTTCAATCCAGTCCTGAAGACTATCAATAAATATTGCCGCCGTCGCAGGATCTGTTTCATTTCTGATCAACTTCCGCAGGGCATCCGGATTTTGCGTCGTCAGAGAAAGCCGCCCGTTGCTGTCCTGCGCCTGTACAAAAACGTCCTCTTCAATCATTACTTCCGACCCGTCAAGAGGTATTGATTTCAAATTAGTGATGCCGCTCTGGCTAATCATAATTTTATTCTCCGCAATCTGCCCCGTGAGCATAAGATAAATCAGCGTGTCATAGGCAGAACGGGTTTTGATGATAGCTTCGGTCTTGTTCCTGAGTCCCTCGGAGTTTCTGATATGCTCTTTGACCAACCAGTTGAAACTCAGACCAAGAGCAAGGATCACCGCTGCCAAAAGCGCGATCAGAATTGTCACGGAACCTCTTTCATCTTGCATAATTGCCCGTGTAGTCCCATTTAATTAGCGAGTTTACATGGATGGCATATGTAAGCATTTTTTTTAAGCCGCCCTGCATATATTCAATACGAACGAGCATAGGAAGCCGCTTCATCTGCTCGCCATTATAGATTCTGCTCCATTTGTGTTTTCCATCACGAATATCGTATCCATAAAATTCAAATTGAACTCTGTCAATGCCTTCTAAAATTCTAATCGACCGGCCCTTTTTATAAGCGCCCGAAGTAAAATCATCTTCGAGTTCGCGGTAAGATTTGGCATAAACGGGTAGTTCATAATAAATCAGTTTTTCTTTTCCGTTTTCCACGTTTTCTTTTCTTATCCACATGACAACCGGCATATCTCCGGCAAAAGGTGCCAGCGTCACAAATGAAATCCCTTCCTGATCCCCTTTAAAATAAGGAAACCAACCCTGTGTGTCGGTATGCACATAATAATCAATGGTTGAATGAAAACTTTTATCTGTCCAGATATTCTGAGCATAATCCCAGAAACAGAATCCCTTCTCAATTAGTCCTTGATATTGTTTCAATCCTTGATTTAATGCCATTCCTCCCAAAAGAAGCATCGCCGAGAAAATTGCTATCGCCACAACAACCTCTATTAAGGTATAGCCGCGGAAAGTGTTACTTTTCTCACCTCCAGTATAATGGACGGGAACGAAAAACATTTATATGATACTCCCTCATCGACCCTTTAAATTCCAAAAGAAATTTGACTCTATACAGAAAAATATCGTGTGAAAAATTTCTTTTGACCGCAACGCCGCTTAAAGAATTAGTATCTGACCCGACCTGATTATTTCGAGCCAGAAGATTCGCTTCCCATTTCATCATCACGCCATCTCCCAAGTCTTCTGTTCCAGATTGTCGTTCCAGTTCTGTAATCTTAAGGAGACTTCCCGCCTGCAACAACTTGGACGACAGGAGATTGACATTGTTCACCCTCTCCATGTGGTCGAACCCCATTTGGAACATATACATGGCGGAGGCAATACTCGCTGTCAGAATAAG
>JBEKJX010000357.1:0-2842 GCA_050011015.1 Smithella sp. | reverse complement strand
CGCAAACGGCAAGGGAAATGGGCGTTGCCCATACATTTGAGCCCGAGTCTAAAATACACGGAGGCGTCCGGTAACACAACAGACTTCTCGATACACACAACCGCGATCTTGCATTGAGTCTGGCTGCTTATAACGCCGGATTGGAAAAAGTGATTGCCAGAAAAGAAATTCCGGCAATCTCTGAAACAAGAAATTATGTGAAGCAGGTGATGAGTCAATACTCAAAGTTGAAAGGTTATTAATATGAAAAGATACGTTCTGAAAATTATATGGATTATTATTTTTCTAATGCTTTTCGGTTGCGCCACGGCCCCTTTTTCTTATAAGCCCGTCACGATTGACCAACAGAGAAAAAATCCCGAGGAAACTAAGGAGGTCTCCAATAATTTGGATAATATACCTCTTGTGGAAACAATCAAAACACAAACTTACGATCAGAAAGACGCTGTAAGACAGCGTCCTCCAAGGCAACCTTTAAACGCGCAGAAATTGAAAGCGGTGGAAGGGCCGGTATCGATCAATGTCAATCGCATGCTACTGCCGGAATTTGTGATTTATGTCATTGGTGAAACTTTAAAGATTCCTTTTGTCATGGATCAGGCCATGATGGAAGACAAGCGGGTTGTCACGTTTTCCACGTCTCAGCCTATTTCTGCGGATAAGGCTTTGGAGATGGTGACAGGGGTGCTGGAAAAATATGATCTTTTTGTGGAAGAAAAGGCAGGTGCCCTTCATGTGATGCAGAAACCATCTGCGCCAAAACCGACATGGGAGATTCAGTCCGGCCGTGAAATAGACGAAAGCAGGGGCGATGTCTTACAAATTATTCCTTTGAAATTCCTGCACGCGGCGGATATTCAATCCCTGATAACCGATCTGTCCAGAGGGAGTGTCCAGATCAAATCCTATACACGGGAGAATGTTTTAATTCTTCAAGGAAACAGCGTCAATATTCAACAGATCATTGATTTTATCAACTACTTTGATGTTCCTTCTCTTCAGGAGAAGAAAATTCTTTTTATCCGACTCGTCTATTGGGAGCCGGAAGAGTTCATCAGTCAATTGACAAAAATGCTGGAAGGCATGGGAATAGTCACAGCCAAGACACCGAAAGAACCCGGTCCGATATTCATAGCTATCCGACAGATGAATGCTGTTCTCGTCATTGCTCCGGATGAGAAAACCATGAAATATATTCTCGATTGGAAAAACAGACTGGATACGGTGGAAGCGGCGGGATCGGATGAAAAGGCATACACGTTTGCTCCCCAGTTTTCCCGGGCTTCGGACATTGTCGATTCTGTGCTGGCACTCTATGGTATAGCTCCCCGTTCCGATAATGCCGCTTCGGGTAAAAATGCATCATCAAATTCATCTTCGGCGTCATCGTCTGCCGGGTACCAGACGACGGGCCAGGGCTTCCAGACACTGTCAGCCAATTCCGGGACAGCGAGCACATCGGGAGGCTCAACCACTCAACCTGCTTCAGGAAAGACAGCTTCTTCCGGTTCAACCTTCAATGCGGCCTCACTGCCTAATCTAAAAATTGCCGCCGACAACAATAAGAATATTGTTATCATGATATGTTCACCCACCGTTTACCGGCAGCACCTGGGGCTCCTGCGTCAGCTCGATACACAGCCAAAGCAAGTCCTGATCGAAGCGACCATAGCCGAACTCACTCTCAAGGATGAACTGCAATACGGCATTGAATGGTATATTAGTAATACCTTTCAGAACGGTCCGATTACGGGGGGGACATTAGGAAACCTCGGACTTTCCCCCCCGATAGGAACCCTGGGCATGGCTTTCAACTATGTCACTTCCACAGCTAATTTCAAGGCGATGTTGAATGCCTTAGCTACGAAAAATAAGGCCAACATTCTTTCGACCCCTCGTCTGACTGTTCTCGATAACCATGAGGCGATCATCCAGATCGGTCAGGATGTGCCCGTGGCCACAGGTCAGCAAACTACAGCATCTTCCACTACTACAAACCCGACTATCATACAGTCCATCGATTATAGGAGTCTGGGGATCATTTTAAAGGTAAAACCGACGATCAATACGGAAGGATTGCTCACCCTGGAACTGACTCAGGAGGTTTCGGATATGTCGTCGACCACAGGGGTCGGCAATTCTCCAATCTTTGACATGCGACGGATCAGTACATCCATTGTGGCCGCTCATGGACAAACGGTGGCATTGGGTGGACTGATAAAAGAACAGAAGACGGTCGGAGAGACAAAAGTGCCTTTATTGGGTGATATTCCTTTGATCGGCAATCTCTTCAAGGTCACCAATAAGGGAACAGACAGGACAGAGTTGCTCATTCTGGTGACGCCGACAATCCTGACGAAAACAGATGATGCCACAAAGATTACAGATGAACTGAAGAAGGAAATCAAATGGATGAAGTTTTAGGCAGTCTGCTCAAAAAGGCTCATATGCTGCGTTGCGCATCGTTTCGTGAATGCTCGCGTACGCAAAAAGTACGCTCCGCTTCCCGGTCCTTGCGCGCCTTGCCTCTAAGCCTTTTTCAACAGACTGCCAAAGGTTGAGCATAATAACAATTAGACTTTTGTAAAAAAGGACAAATTATGAAGGATAGAAAATTGCACAATAGAAGACTGATAAACAGCGCCGGATTTACACTGATCGAAATTCTGGTCGTCGTGATCATCATCGGCTTTATCGCCTCTCTCATCGCGCCCAATATTATGGGGCGGTTTGAGCGTTCCAAGGAAGAAATTGCCAAGGCTCAGGTCGACATGCTCTCATCGGGAGTCATGTCCTTTAAAGTCGATATGAACCGCTACCCGGCAAATCTGGGGGAATTAAT
>JBEKJX010000356.1:0-2858 GCA_050011015.1 Smithella sp. | reverse complement strand
ATTAGAAATGAGAAAAACATAGGTTTTCTGGAATCCGCAAATATCGGCGCAAAGGAAAGCAGAGGGGAATACTTGATGTTTCTTAACAATGATACGGTTGTTGCGGAAAACTGGCTGTCCTCGCTGCTGGAAACAATAAAAAGGGAAAATGTCGGCGCCGTGGGGTCTAAATTATTGAATTCGGATGGAACCCTGCAGGAAGCCGGATCGATAGTATGGAATGACGGTTCGGCGCTGGGTTACGGTCGGGGCGATAATCCTGAAAAACCTGAGTATGAATTCGCCAGGGAGGTTGATTATTGTTCCGGGGCTTCTTTATTGGTAACCCGGGAATTATTTGAAAAGTTAGGCGGATTCGACGGGAGGTATGCACCGGCCTATTATGAGGATACTGATTTATGCCTGGCTATTAGAAATCTCGGCTATAAGGTCATGTATCAGCCAAGGTCCGTGTTGATTCATTTTGAAGGGGTGACCTGCGGCACCGATATCGCGTCGGATGTGAAAAGGCATCAGGAAATTAATAAACCGCGGTTCGCAAAGAAGTGGGATGCCGTATTGAAGAAAACACATTTTCCGCCCGTTCTTTCCAACGTGTTTGCAGCCAGAAACAAACATGTTGGAAAGAACATCCTTATTATTGATGACAGGATTCCCGTGCCGTCTCAGGGCTCAGGATACCCGAGGGCCTACAGCCTGCTTAAACTAATCGGTGATTTGGAATATCGGGCAACTTTTTTCCCCATGGACAACACAACACCGTGGCAGCCCTATACGGACGAATTGCAGCAGATGGGCATAGAAGTTTTCTATGGAAGCAGTTTGGATTTCCCCTGCTTTGCGCAAACGCGATCGAATTATTATGATATAGTTCTGGTAAGTCGTCCGCACAATATGCAGAAATCTTTTTCAATCATCAAACAATACTGGCCCGATGCGGTTTTTATATATGATGCTGAAGCCATGTTTTCACTACGCGAGATACTAAAAGCGAAAGTGAAAGGGATGCCGTACAAAGAGGATGAAGCAAAACGAATGATCAGCGAAGAAATAGATCTGATCAGACAGGCTGATTCTATTATTACCGTTTCAGAAAACGAAAAGAGAATAATTATGGCCAGAACGCAGAAGGATAATGTGGCAGTATGGGGTCATTCGATAGAAATAAAAAAACCTGAGACACCGTTTTCTGAAAGGAGCGACATCCTTTTTGTGGGAGGATTTTTGGCCAGCGAGTCCCCTAATGAGGATGCGATTCTCTATTTTGCCGAAGAAATTTTCCCTGAGCTTTGTAAGAAACTGTCCTGTCGTCTTCATATCGTCGGGATCAATCCACCCGCCAGGGTGAAAAATTTAACATCATCATCTGTTGTGGTGGCAGGCTATGTTGAAGAACTGGTGGACTATTATGAAAAATGCCGGATTTTCGTGGTTCCCCATCGATATTCAGCAGGTATTCCATGGAAATTACAGGAGGCCATGAGTTACGGCATTCCTTCCGTAGTTTCGGGGTTAACAGCATCCCAATTGAACTTGACTGACAAAAAAGAGGCATTGGTGGCAAATAATACGGCACAATTCATAGAGAAAGTTATACAACTTTATCAGGATAAAGAATTGTGGACCAGTCTTCAACAAAATGCTTTGAATTATATTAGTGAAGACTGCAATGTCAAACAACAGAAAATGAAATTGGAGCAAATACTGTGTGCCCAAAAGCTTACGACTAAGCAGATTGCGCCGTTTCCTGAAAAAGGGCAAACGGCGAAACATCACTATTTGGAACAAAACGTTTTCCGGTATATACAAGGCGTCAATACGGATAAGAATAAAGACCAGCCGTATATAAAAATTCATGGAAAGCGCTTTCATGAGACACTGCAAATGATGTCTTCCGTGATAAAGCCCAATGACACGGTACTGGATATCGGGAGTGATCCGCCGATTATTCCCGCCCTGGCAAAGAAATTCATGGGATGTAATGTGATTTGCTGCGGTATGAAAGGTGGCACAATCGCGATTAAAAATACGGAACATCGCGACGAATTTCAGTTTCCCATTACAGCCTGTAATGTTGAAAAGGATGTCTTTCCCTATCCGGATGCTTCCTTTGATATGGTATTATGCTGTGAGGTTTTGGAACACCTTACCCGCGATCCCATGTTTATGTTGTCCGAGATAAATCGGGTGCTTAAAAGTGAAGGCTATCTGCTTCTAACAACCCCGAATGTCGTTTGCGCCCGCAGCCTCATGGATGTACTGGAGGGCTGGCATCCATACCTTATGTCCGAGTATATTGTAGGAACCGCGGAGAGGCATATCAGAGAGTACACTGTGCATGAGGTAGAACTGCTTTTAAAATCAGGAGGATTTGAAATGATTGCCCTCGACACAAGGAATGTATGGGATGGATCATACCCTGAGATGCTCTCTTTATTGGCCAGCTTGGGCAAACCGACTCACCTGCGAGGGGATAATACCTTTGCTCTGGCCCGAAAGAAGACGGGTGTTCTTGAAAGATATCCGGAAAAAATTTACATGAGATAGGTTGATAAATGGAAGGCTATAGCAAGGAAGATATAAACACAATAGCGACGCTGTGGGGCAATAAAGCCCGGGAACATCAGGAAGGAAGGGACAAACTCCTTGACTGGGATGCTCATCCCTGCACCCAGGCCTATATTAACAGAAGGATATCAGGGGACGCCAACGAGAATTGGTTATCTTTCGTCAAGCGGCGGTTTTGCGTAACTCCTTTGAAGCACGGGTTGTCACTCGGAAGCGGATGGGGTTCATTGGAACGCGATGCTCTCGGTCTTAATATTTGCAATCATTTTGACGCCTATGATATATCTGCT
>JBEKJX010000355.1:0-2869 GCA_050011015.1 Smithella sp. | reverse complement strand
TCATCCCTTCGTACATAGCGGTTCTCTCCCTTATGAACTTACTTTGGATAAACAAAGTATATAAAAAAAGAGAGTCCGGAGCAAGCAGCAAATTTTTGCTGCACTTGCTTTTTTTGAGTAAAATTGAATAATTTTTATCATCGATGATGAATAAATTTTGAAACGATTAATGATTGCTCCCCGGATTCACTTGCCCAGACAGCATTTCTTGTACTTCCTGCCGCTGCCGCACGGACAGGGATCATTACGGCCTGCTTTTGTTGTTGCCTGCGCGACCTTCTCCGTAACCGGCAACCTTTGCCGTTGAATGGATTTCCGGCGCCACAGTGCGGATAATTGGTCAACAAACGGTCTGCAATGATTGAAGAAACGTTTATAACCCGCGCAAAGGTAATTTAATCCCGGCTCCCCGTCCGGAGTGTTAAGGATGCGGTCTTTCGGGCACCCGCCATAACACATATCCAGGACATCGCAAGTCCGGCAGTAGCGGGGCAACCGCTCCCATTTGGCCCGGCCAAATGCCCGTTGGGCCGGGCTTTCCAATAAATCAACCAGCGGGGTCTCCCGGATATTGCCCAGACAATGTTCTCTATTGACAAAGTGATCGCAGGAAAAAAAATCCCCGTTGTGTTCGATAACAGGAATATCTCCACAGGTCTTCCTGAATATACACAGCGAATGTTCCTGCCCGAAGGCGGTTCTGGCCGTCTCTTCGAATATCTGCACTTTGATCCGTTCGACATCGCAGGTCTTCCACTCATCAAAAATGGTGCAAAGAAAATCCCCCCAGGATTCGCCGGGAACCGTATTGGAACTGACGCCCTTTGCATGATTCGATTCCGGTTCGACCAGGGGTAGAAAAGTAATGTATTGGGCATTGATCTGTTTAAAGAATCCATAAACGCGGGCGGGATGCTGTGCGTTATGCGCGTGAACCACACATAGCAGATCAATCGGAATTTGATGCCTTCGCAGCAGGTCGTATCCGCGCATCACCTGCTCATGCGTAGGGTTTTCGTCCTTGAAGATGCGATGTTGATCATGTATTTCCTTCGGGCCGTCCAGGCTAAGGCCGACCGTGAAATTTTCTGCCGCAAAAAAGCGGCACCAATCCTCATTGAGTAAAGTGCCATTGGTTTGAATTCCGTTGGTGATGCGGCGATGCGAAGGCTGATGCTTTCGCTGAAGCGCCATGATCCTGCGAAAGTAATCTATACCCAGAAGAGTCGGCTCCCCGCCATGCCAGGAAAAGTTGATCGTTGGAGATGGAGAAGTTTCGATATGCCGGACAATATACTTCTCCAGAATGTCGTCGGACATGCGAAACGTACCGTGGGGGTAGAGATCTTCTTTTTTCAAATAGTAGCAATAGTGACAACTCAGGTTGCAGATGGAGCCCAGGGGCTTTACAAAAATTTGAAATTCGCGGGAAGCTTTGACCATGGATCAGCTCTCCATGTCCTATCCGGAGATCATAAAGCAGATGACATGAATTTGTCTTTATAATTGAAGTTATGTTGAAATAAGCTCTACGGATCAAATATTTATTTAATACCCTTTAAAAAATCCGGAGACGTGAAAGACGGACCCGGATATGTGTAAAATCCCTTTCTGGTTTTTTGTCCCAGTTCGCCCCGGTCAACATATTTTTTGACAAACTCCGCAACCTTGTTCTTCATAGGATCACCGGTATTTTTCGCCCAGAAACTCGTAACGTGCCATACGGTGTTCAAACCCACGCTGTCCATAAGTCCAAACGGTCCTATCGGCGTCCGCATAATTCCCATCCAGGCCCTGTCTATGTCTTCGACCGACGCGATATCATTTGCCGCAAGCGTCAGCGCTGAATCGAAAAGACCGGCGAACATATAATTAAAGACATAGCCTGTGCTCTCATTATGGAGCACAATCGGATAAAGGCCCGTCCTCAAGGCGAATTCTTTTACCAGTTCCACAATTTCGGGAGATGTTCCGGGATGCGGCATTACATCCACCACGTTTGTCATGCGGATATCGTGAAAATGATAAGCGAGAAATTTTTCCGGTCGTCCTGTGGCCTGAGCAAACATTGAAGGCAAAAGCGTTGATGTATTTGTCGTGAATATTGTCCTCTCCGGACACAAAGCGTTTAATTGCCCGAACACTTTGCCCTTCAACTCCGGATCCTCCGGCACAGATTCGCTCACGATGTCGGCATCTCTGGCAGCCTCCGCCATATTGACGGTAGTTTTTATCCTGCCTATGGCTTCCATAGCCTTCTCCTGAGTGATCCGGCCTTCTCTTGTCATCCTCGAAACAATTCTATTTATCCTTGCCAATGCGTTTTCCAGCAAATCTTCTTTTATATCGTACAGCACTACGTTACAATCGTAAAGTGCGCATTGAAATCCGATCTGTTGGCCCATTGTGCCGCTGCCCGCGATAACAACATTTTTAATGTCTTCAACTTTCATAAAAACGTACTCCTTATATTTCTAAAATTTATTTTTTCATCCATGATCGTGTCAGTTATTAACGGCAATCTCCCTTGGCCTGAGCAACCTCTAATATTCTGCAATTTCCTAATTTACACGCTTTTTGCGCATCATTGCAACCAAACTCTTTATAGCCTTGATTTAAATAAACAATCGCTCTGTTGTTGAAGGCATCAGCATAATCCTCTTTCAGGCCGATGGCCTTACTGAAGTCCTCGATGGCCGGCTGATACTGACCGAGATTAATATAAGCAACCCCCCTGCTGTTGTAATTGACGGCATAGTCCGGTTTCAGACGCACGGATTCATTAAAGTCCTCTAATGCACGTTGATATTGTCCGAGTCTGGAGTAAACAGCTCCTCTGTTGAAGTAGGCATCGCCGGAATCTTTATTC
>JBEKJX010000354.1:0-2878 GCA_050011015.1 Smithella sp. | reverse complement strand
GAATGGCCGCGAGATGAAAGACATGACTGACGCCGGTAAAACCGGCGGCATCCAGCGGTTTCGTGATATCAGCCTCAACAACTTCCACACCGAGCGCGGCGATCTCTTTCGCATCCGTGCCCGGCAGAATGAGGCCGCGTGTCGCTATTCCCTGCCGCAGCAGGGCTTTGCAAAGATTAGACCCGATAAAACCGTTAGCTCCCGTAACTAGTGCGCGTGTTATTTTGCTCATTGGTGCATCCAACAGAAGAGAGTGTTAATCGTGCCGACATAAAAATGGAACAGCAATGGCCACAGCAGCGAACGTGAACGGTAGGCCAGAATTCCCATAAAGATACCGCCCGGAATTGCACTGATCATTTCCATATGCGGTTTGCCGATATGGATGATGGTGGAAAGCGCAACCTGCACCATCAGCGCAAGAAACGGTGTATAGCCGATGCCGCACATGCCGAAACCGATAAAGCCGCGGAAGAAAGCCTCCCATCCTATGTAGTACAGCAGATAGCTGAACATGAAGAGCAGGTACATGGACACGCTGTCGAAGGCCATCACAGCCAGCGGATACTCGCGAATGAATTCCGGGTCACTGCTTGAGATCCATGTCGGGATTGTCACCACCGCGCAGCCGATCAGCGCCCATGTAAGACCCCAGCGCCAGTCGCCGGGTTTAAAGAGAGAAAGCCCCTTCTCAAAAATGCCAAGCGGACGCACCAGCAGTAACGGGAGGGTGAATATCAGCAGCGTGGCGCCGTGATGCCAGAGAATGCTCTGCCATGCGGCCAGCCGCGGGACGGTGCCGGCTTCCATAATTTTTGCCATAAAGAAGTTGCGGCTGCCGGGAAAAATAACCCCGACCATCGCTGCCAGCGCTATAACCCAGAATAGGTATTCGGCGCGTTTTACCGGTGCGAATATCTCTCGAATATCAACTGCCGTTGTCCCGCCGTCACTACCCTTTTCCATAAGCCTCCCGGTATGTCTGTAGAATTAAGTTCAGCGCTCCCTTGCGTCAGGGAAGCTCCAGTGCTTTTTTGTACGCCGTACGCGCGATGAATCCGAGCGTTTTCCGGGGCACAAAACGCGAGAAGAACAATTGCACCCGGTTCAGAAAGCCGGGCACATACAGATAGCATCGTTTCTGCATGGCATCCAGAGCCTCTGCCGCACAGGATGTTGCATCCTGGAGAAAGGCCGTTTTTTCGAAATAGCGCAACCTGCTGTTGTGCGTCATCTCCGTGTTGATGCCGCCCGGAGCGAAAATAGTCAGTGACACATTATCCTGATGCAGCTCCTGGTAAAAGCTCTGCGCAAAATTGGAGATAAAGGCCTTGCTGCCGGCATATGCCGCCTGGTATGGAACAGGCAGGAGGCTGGCCATGCTGCTGATGAGCATGATGCCGCCGCCATTGTTTTTCTCTATTAAATAAGGAGTAAAAAGACTGACCAGCCGGATGACACTGGTTACATTGGTGGCCAGCAGTTTTTCAAATGCGCTCCATTCCAGATCAAGATGACTGCCGAAGTGGGTCACGCCGGCATTTAATATGACGCCGTACACATCACCTATCGCCACCGATTCCCGGTAAACGCGTTCGACATCTTCCGGGTGCGACAAATCGGCGACTATGATGCGGCACTGTATGCCGGTTTCCTTCTCCAGCTCGGCCTTGAGTTTCTCCATGGGCGCGGCGCGACGCGCCACAAGAATAAGATTGGCCTTGCGCTCCCTGGCCAGTTGCGTTGCCAGTTCCTTGCCCAGACCGGATGATGCTCCCGTCACCAGCACCCAGCGGGATGCGAAATTCATTTTAAGTTTTGATTTCTGCATGGCTGAACTATACGGATTTCAGTTTAGTTGTCAAGCAAATATTAACCGCAAAATGTATTGTCCGGCGTTAAGGAGATTACAAAAAAAGTTCATCTGCTTTTTGAGGATTAACGATGGGAAGGTTGA
Source organism: Smithella sp. (assembly GCA_050011015.1). Taxonomy (GTDB): domain Bacteria; phylum Desulfobacterota; class Syntrophia; order Syntrophales; family Smithellaceae; genus Smithella. Next base: position 921 of record JBEKJX010000354.1, on the reverse strand, counting down.
ATAATTATCATCATTGATGATTTGAGGACATATTAATTCCTTTTTTTTCAGACATCATCCTTCCACTTCTTTCTCTCTCCAAAATCCAACATTTTAGTAAAAAGTCTTTGAAGTTTTAACTTTTTAATCTCTTCCGGAGATTTTTCTGGATACGAAAGTTGTTCAAGTGATTTTATATAACTCTCCAATTTAATCTTAGAAAACTGTTCCCTAAAAAGTAAATAAGACAAATCAAAAGTGTTTATTTCTTCGTCTTTATCAATCTTCCCCTTTTCATCTTCATAATAAGGACCACTGTATACTTTAACTCGACCCATAAAGCCAAAATTCCAAGGTTTTTCTATGATCAAGCGTAATTGCTCTTCACCGTGTGGTGAAAAAATAACAATTAGAATTTTAGCCCATAAAATTGGATTTACTTCCGGGAAAAGATTGTTTGCTACATCATCTAACGCAAAATCTCTTTCTTCGCTTGCATACCAAATCCTGTCGCTTGCCCAATTAAAGAAATTTTTTTGAGATATTTTGGATATAATATTTTCTTTATCTTGGAGATTACTTTTTGTGATCTTCCATCCTCCGGGAAAGTAATGATTCCAAATATTAAATCTTTCAGGTGCATCGTGAATTTTCTGAAAAAAAACCTGATAAAAAGTATCAAATAAATATTCAATATAGGAACGAGATGACACTGACTCCATCTTATATTTTTCTGCATGTTTTCTTAACTTATCAAAAAAAGTAAAAGCTGACCTTTCTTTTAAAGCATTTATTTCAATTTGTTTGAAAATAGAATCCAGCCTCCTAGAAAGTTCACCATACATACCCCATTCATTTAACTTTTTATCTTGGCCTAAATACTCATATTCTTTTTTCCACACGTCAAAGCGCCATTCCAATATTCTGTCAAGCATCTCACCT
>JBEKJX010000353.1:0-2884 GCA_050011015.1 Smithella sp. | reverse complement strand
TTTGACATTTTGGAGAGACGCTCCAGTTTTTTTTCAATGATTAGTAAGTCGGAAAGAATCAACTCATCTTCCAGTTTGCGGTAGGCTTCTATGCTTAATTGAACATCAGGCAGGGAAAAGCCGTCAACAATGTGCAAAATGCCATCTGTGCCGCTTAGGTTCTGACGGATTGCTTCCCATGGATGCTCGCCCACGGCGTGTACATCCACAATGGGGACTTTGGCCGGTGAAACTTTTACCGGTTTATATATTTCGACAAGCTTATCAAAACGCTCATCAGGTACTGAAGCCTGACCGCGTACAACAATTTCGTTATGCGACTGGCCGCTTTCCATGCCTGTCATGATTTCAAATAAGGTGCTTTTCCCGCTCTGGGGAAGCCCCAATATGCCCATCTCCATGAAAAAATCCCTTCTTCTGATTTACTTTAAGATATCAAAACTAAAACCACAAAAAATCAATTACTTCAGTTTAAAATTCACCCGGCAGTTTTTAATTTTTTCTTTTTTCTCGGGCACAAGAGTTTTTGGCTCTACAATAAATATTCTATCTGCGGCGATATCACCGGACTTAAGAATCAGTTCCCTCACGCTTTGAGCGCGCTTTGCGGCAAGCTGGCGCAGATCACTGTCCGTTATTTCAATATTTGCCATCATTAATTTTTCCATTTCAGCGGGCGGCAGGTCTTTTTGCATCCCCAGAATATTACGCGGCTTGGTGAACGTAGCCGCATGGTATGCCTGTTTAAGATACTTGTCGTATTCCTGCGCGGAGATCTTGATCAGTGAGAGGTCGACCGGCTGTTCGCCTTTTACCAACATCTCTTTGAGCTTCTGCGCGTTGATTTGACGATTAAATTCCGCTCTTTTTAATTCCGCCTTATCTTTATCCGCGTCCACATATCCTTCAATATCCAGTTTTATATTAGGACGTTCATTCAGGGCCTTACCTATCATATTTATTTTCTTTTGACCATCATCTGTAACAGCAATGCTTCCATAATCAAATTCAATAAAACTCAGTTCCTCTCCGCCGCCGGTTAAAGATGACAGCAGGGCAAAGGGTGAAGTAACTGCTTTGGTAATGAGGTTGACGATAACCTGCCAGACAATAGGCCATATACTGAATTTCGGATCATCCAGGCTGCCCGAAACGGGGATGTCCAGATTGATTTGCCCCTTGCGGTCGGTCAAAAGAGAGACGGCCAGTGTTACCGGCGCTTTTATGGCGTTCGGACTTTCCACTTTATCGCCAAAAGTCAATTGGTTAATAAGGACCTTGTTTTCGGAATCAAGTTTTCTTTTATCAATCAAATAAGAAACATTAAAGTTCAGTTTGCCTTTGGTTATAGGATATCCGAGAAATTTATTGGAATAGGGCGTTAGAGAACTCAACTCAATATCCTGAAAACTTACTTTAATATCGGCATATAGATCTTTGCCAAGCGGGTTGATCTTGCCTGTGATATCAATAGGAGAGCCATACCCCAGATTGCCTTTAAGTGCGACATCGGCGCGGGAAAATTCTTTAGACGATAGGCCTGTGACGCTTCCGGTAAGGTTGAGCATGTTTGCCGAGTAGTTCGGCTTGATATGTCTATCGCTGAAATCAATATGCCCGTTGTTAAATATTATCTTGCCGATTTTAATATCGGCAGGTCCCTGTTTTTCATTTGCTTGAGCTTTTGCGGATTTCTTTTCCTCCTGTTTTACCGGCTGTTTTAAATGTGCATCTTTCGCTTCTTTGTCGCTGAATATATCCTGAATGTTGATTGTCGAATCGGGGTTGATAATAAGCCGCGAGAAAAAATCAGTCAGAGATATAGTTTCAATGTGCACAAAAAGAGGATTGTACCCGAATTTAATCTGATTAAACGAAAGCTTCTTCCATTTCAAAAAATCATTTGACTGCGCCTTATCCAGAGTTGCCAGATTGGATATGGAAAGATTACCGGCGTATTTAATAACCGTTTCATTCTTTTTATCTTTGGTCAGAGAAAAATTACCTGCAGTCGAAATTGCGCCGCGAGTAATATCGATTTTAACTTTATCGGTGAAGTAAGATTGAAAATCTCTGATATTGATATTTTTTAGATCTAGCTGCAAATCGGTGCCGAGCGGCTCTAACGCGAGAGTTCCCGCAGCCTTGAGTGAGCTTTTTTTATTAAGAAAACCGGACAACTCAACTTTTCCCGGTTTTCCTTTTTCGGTGGAGATATTTACTGCCGTAAAACTAAGCGGCGAAATATGTACATTTACCTGCTCTGACGGCTGAGAATCAATAAAGGCAATATCTGCTTTTTCCAACACAACATCATCAATTTTGAATTTTAAATCGGATTTCTTATTAGTGCTTGTTGTCGATTCTTCTTTCCTGGGGGTTGATTTCCCTGTTTGTTTCTTTGTAAGATTAAGAAGATTTATTTTACCCCGTTTGTCACGGCGGATAACAAGTTCCGGGGATTGCAGCGTAATTTGAGCGAGATGAATATTCGGCACAAGAGGCTCAACCGAGGTCATATTAATATTCAAAGATGGCAACTGCAGAATTTTGTTGTTCTGTAAATCATCAAGAACTATTTTTCTTAAAGTGATACCTCCGGAGAGGGCAAGTGAGGGCGATTTATCTTTATTGATAATGAAATGGACTTTCATTTTAGTGTCCAGCCGCGCTGATTTCAATTGACAGTTCATTTTTACGGGAATGTAATTAAGATAAAAAGGAATATCTAAATCCTCTATATCTACATCAAAACTGGTGGCGCGCGATGTCAGGAAAGGCTGGGTCCTGCCTACAAACTCAAACTTATTATCATTTATTCTGGCGGAAAATTTAGGTTCCACATAGTTGGTCAGATAGTATTCGATATTGGAAACAAAGGGGA
>JBEKJX010000352.1:0-2889 GCA_050011015.1 Smithella sp. | reverse complement strand
CTGCCTTTACGATGAAAAGAAAAAGATACTTTTTTCCGGCGATCACGTCCTCTATGATATAACACCGCATATCGAGTCGTGGTCGTATGAGGTCAATTCTCTTAAAAACTATATTGCAAGTCTGGACAAGATCAGAAATCTGCCCGTTGACATTGTCCTTCCCGGACACCGCAATTTCTTCACCGATCTTGCGGGAAGAATAGACGAATTAAAAAAACATCATGAAATCAGAGCTAATGAAGTTCTTGAAGTTATCAGCAAAAAAATAATGAGCGCTTATGATATTGCCGCGGGAATGACCTGGGATATCGATTGCGAAAACTGGGAACAATTCCCCGTCGCCCAGAAATGGTTTGCTGTGGGCGAAGCCATCGCGCATCTGCTTTATCTGGAGGGTGAAGGACGAATCAAAAGACACAAAGGAGAAAAAACAGACACCTTCTCTGCGCAATAAAACGGAGAATTGCAATCCACATTGTCATTGACAATCGACGGCCTTATGAAGCTTTATAATTCCAGATATTTTCACGCTCAGCTTAAAAGAGAAATAGAGCGGTCGAAGCGCTATGAACAGCCGTTAACCCTTCTGCTGCTGGATCTCGACAAATTAAGAAGTTTAACAACACAAACCAAACCAAACAATTCAGCTAATTTTATTCTCTGAATTTTGTTTAGTTCTTCCTGAACCGATCAATCTTGTTCATATACTAGACTTCAATCGCAAATGATGATAATCGTCAAACAAAATTAGAAAGCCGTTGAATCTTCGGTCCCCATGAAACGTGTTGGAGGGGAATATGGGCTGACTAAAAAAACCGTTACCCAAAAGCAGTAGGGGTTTTTATTTTTGGTCGGCTAGACAAATTGTTTTATACCGATCATCATAAAACGCCATAACCGAGCTTACTAGAATATGAACGACGATTTAATAAGAGACAACCATTACGTTCCTATCTGGTATCAAAAGAATTTTTTATCTTCAAAAAAAGCGGCATTCCATTACCTCAACCTTTATCCGGATAAAATTGAATTACCTAATGGTAAAGTAAAACTTAAAAATCAGATATATTGGCCATTCTCTCCCAGACAGTGTTTCTATCAAACTGATTTATACACGACTTCTTTTCTGGGTTATCTAAACGACGAAATCGAACGTTACCTCTTTGGTAAAATAGACAGTGATGGATCAATCGCCATTAAAGCTTTTATGGATATGGATTATCGCTTGTTCCACAATTACTTTATAAAGGTTTTTGAATATATGGATATTCAAAAAATTCGTACACCAAAAGGGCTTGTTTGGTTAAGCAAAAAGTTTCCGATGATTACCCATAATCAGCTATTAATGGAAATGCAGGGCATTCGAAAATTGCACTGTACGATCTGGGCCGAGACTGTAAAAGAGATTGTTTCAGCAAAAAATTCCAAAGTAAAGTTTATTGTTTCTGACCATCCTGTCACAGTTTATAATCCTGCTTGTCCGCCTGGATCACTTGAATGCGAATATCCCAACGATCCAAGAATCGAAATGAAGGGAACCCAAACAATATTCCCATTAGATTTTAATCGATGCTTGATTTTGACAAATTTGGATTATGCTAAGAACCCCAGCCTACGGGATCTTAAAGAATTCAGACCAAATCCTAATCCTTTTAGAAGTACCTTGGTTAGGTATGATAACATAATCAATGATAGGGAATTATCCGAAGGAGAAGTTGCACACATCAATTGGATAATAAAGTCTCGAGCTTCACAGTATTTAGCCGCCGAGCAAAGTGAATGGCTTTTCCCGGAAAAAACGGTTCAAACTGATTGGGTTTATTGTGGGAAAGTATTGATGCCTTCCAGTGACAAACTTTATAAATATGGAGGAGAAATATATGTTGGATATAAAGACGGTTCAACCTCTTACCATGATCAATACGGAAGAACAAGACCAGAGTGGGAATTATTAAAGAAAAAGAAAAGAGATCGAAAAATAGGTGCAAATGATCCTTGCCCATGCGGTAGCGGTAAAAAATTTAAAAAATGTTGTAGAGGTAAGCCTGAAGATGAGCGACCTGCCAGTAATGTTTTAAGCATTCGTGAACGCAACCTATTTTTTTTCGACATCGTCACAAGAATTTTGGGCGTGGAAAAAGGTGAGGCCTTAGATTGGGACAAATTACGTAGAAATTTAACTGATGAAAAAATTGCGGAAATTCATAAGGCACTAGCCGCTTTATGGCCTCCAGATACAGATTTATTTGCACTACTTCCGAGACCGGATTCTAATGTTCTAAGGGCTGTATTTACAGGAGTAATAGATCCACGAGTGACATATATGAATATAGCCTGTTTTTCTTTCTATGCAGACGAGATATTAATTCAAAATCCATTTACAAACCCTAATAACATGAGGAAAGAATTTAGTCCGATCGAGAATCCAAGGCAATACAGAAACGAGACAATAAAAAACTTATTGTTCTTATTTTTGATAATTCCATGGATTGAAAGTGGCCTGATTAATCTATTTCCTGACCCGTGGAACTTTAATTATGCGTTAATGAAAATGGTCATAGAAGCGGCTGAAAAACGGAAAGATGCGGTAACTTTCGACAAAAAGTCATTCAAAGATATGGAGGATTTGTTTTTTGAAGATCATAAACGAACTATATTCACGATGCCAGATGAGAATCTTCGAAATTTTATTCGACATTCATCCAAAGACCTGTCAGAAGATGATATATCAAAGTTAATCGAGTACATTAAAAGAATGAATGTCAAAGATCCGTTGGCTGATTTGAACCCAGGCAAACCCGGGAAGGAATCAAGCCAAATGATGATCGCGCACATGGTTCCAAATATGGAAATGAGCATGTTTATGGCACAAGCAACTGGATCAATGAT
>JBEKJX010000351.1:0-2894 GCA_050011015.1 Smithella sp. | reverse complement strand
ATGCCATTCCGCTTTTTTTCGTCTAACTTTGTTGGCTGCGTCGTCGGCTTCCTCAACGTATATTTATATACGCCTCCGGAGCCTCCTCCTTGCCGCCTCGTTATCCGAAAAAAATCGAAGTGGCATAGAAGTATTTTTATTCTTCTTTTCTTTCTTTAAGAAGCCATACGGCAAGCACAGCCAAAACAATGGCGGCAACGGCGCTGGGCCAGACGGGGATTTCCATTCCCGCTGCAACTACCTTAACTTCAAAAAGATAACGGCACAACTGAGCACAGGCCAGCAAAAGGAGTAAAATACCGATGATTAAAGACGCTGGACGTTTCATAACAAACCTCCTGTAAAAAATAAGTTATTAACTTCCGAACAATTTGCCAATGCAAAAGCTTACAATATGGCATGTACGTCGAATCCGTTAAGTGCTTTATAGTCTTTATTCCATTTTAAATTTATTCCACCCTTGATTGTAATATTTAGGATTTACTCCAAATTCACCTGCACCAATATCTAAGTCACCTGAAAATGGAATTCTGTATTCGCCCCAATTGCATGTTTTTATAATATCACTACCGTATTCGTTCCATGTTCCAATATATTGGTTATTTTTATAGCCATCAGAATATGATTCCACCTTATCATATTGAATGTTATTGTTTTTATCAATTAACCAATATAGCGTCATAATTCCTTCAAATATGCCACCATGTTTGTGGATTGGATTTTCTTTAAATTTATATTCACCCAAAAGAAGTCCTTGGGCTTTGAAGCCTGCATTTATAAATTCGTCATCACAGCCAAAATGCATTTGTTTAAATTCTCTTATCTGCTTAATTATGATTTGACCCTCAAAAACGCATGTATTTTTACCCACTACAACTGTACCTTTGACATTATATGTATCTGGTTTACTTTTACGAATTGATTGAAAGTGAATTCTTATTCTTTTGTAGTTCGGGCCTATATAGCCCAAGAACTTACTTCTAGGCATAAGAAGCCTAGAGAAGTCATAATTTATATATTTTGATTTATAGTTTTCAGGTTTTAATTCATGAGAATGCCAACTTGGTTGTTCAAGTTGTTTAATCCATTCATCAGTTTGATTTCCATAAGCTACCGAAGCAAATAATATGATAAGTAATAGAATTAATTTCTTCATTTTATTTCCTATAATAATTAATACACGAACTTCGCAAAATACGGAAATTTCGGGGCTGTTCAAAAATGCTTAGATGCAAGGCGCGCAAAAACTGAACCACGAGGCGTATTTTTCATACGTCGAGCGGTGCGGTTTGCAGCGCAACGCAGCAGATGAGCGTTTTGTAAAGCCTTCGGCTTTTTCCGGCAAGGAAGATGACTGTTTATGATTGCGCCTCCCTGCGGGAATGCGCTCCCGGTCAACAGCCCTAAGTACCCTAAGTCTTTATCTCCAGTTTCTTTTTATGACGGTCGAGGGCTAAAGTAATCAGTTTATCCAATAGTTCGCCATATTTGATTCCGGTGGCTTCCCAGAGTTTGGGATACATGCTGATACTGGTGAAGCCGGGAAGCGTATTTATTTCGTTGAGATAAAATTCATTTGTTTTCTTATCCAGAAAAAAATCAACCCGCGCCATGGAAGAACAGCCTAAAGCCATGTATCCTTCAACGGCTGTTTTTCTGATTTTACCGGCAAGTGATTTTTCAAGTTCGGCCGGAATGAAAAGACTGGCTCCTTCTGGATCAATATATTTGGCTTCATAGGAATAAAATTCGTGCTTGGAAATTATCTCGCCCAATATCGAACCTGCAGGTTTTTCATTTCCCAGCACCGCACATTCAATTTCGCGGCAATCAATGGCCTTTTCAATCATGACGCGCGTGTCGAATTGAAAAGCAAAGTCAATCGCCTGCGCGAGAGCTTCTTTTTTCTTTACTTTTTTCACGCCCACGGAAGAACCGGTGCAAATCGGTTTGACAAAAAGCGGAAGTCCCAATTTTGCCAGCGTTTTCTTCATTATAACTTTTGAATCCTCCCGCCAGCCGGGTTTATTGATAGTCACGGAAGGCACGACACCTATGCCTGCTTCGCAGAGCAATCTTTTGGCAATATCTTTATCCATGCCCACAGCCGAGCCGGTAACATCCGCGCCCACATAGGGCACCATCGCCAATTCCAGAAGACCCTGCAGAGTGCCGTCCTCGCCAAATGTCCCGTGGAGCACGGGGAACACAACGTCCAGAACAACTTCCTGGTTTTTGTTTTTGATATTGTAAAGGTGCAGCTTGTTTTTTTGTTCGAAATGATTGAGAAGCCACGTGCCGCGCTTTTTCAAAGCCATTTTCCTGCCAAAATCCTTATCAGGAATAACTTTGGGGTTATCCTGCACATACCAGCGGCCGTCTCTTGCAATGCCGATGGCAGTTACTTCATATTTTTTTCGATCAAGGGCGGAAAAAACCGACGCGGCGGAGCAAAGCGAAACATCATGCTCGCCTGACCTGCCGCCGTATAAAACGCCTATCTTTATTTTCGCCGCTTTTTTTAAACCTGTTTTTCGCGCCATATTTATCCTTAAAAGATTATTTTGATATATTGGGGGAATTCTTTATTGTGTTATTTTAACCGGATATACGCCTCAAGCGGCAATCATGTCAATTTAATTTTGGCTCTTCGGTGTGTTTATCGTCCGCAAATTGGAATCAATACCTTTACAAAACCTCAAAATAAATTTATATGCTTTTCAGGCCTTCAAAGGCTGGGACGCTAAATATTCCGGCGTTCGAAAAATAAGAGCAAAGACCCAACAAGGAGATTTCTGAATGAAAAAAAAGAATTTATTCGCTGTTCTGGGAACATTAATTTTATTTACAATATTTTACGCTCCATCAGTTTTCGCTTTGGAATTCGGCGCCCG
>JBEKJX010000350.1:0-2913 GCA_050011015.1 Smithella sp. | reverse complement strand
AAAATCATGGTGACAATATCAGCGGAGATTTTTCGCAAACGTTTTCTCAGAGGGATGCGCCTTCCCCAGCCAATAAGCGCTCCGGCCAGCACAAGGCCCGTCTGGCCGGCAAGGAGTATGGCTGGTATCTCGATCACGCCATGCGGAGAAAGCCAGGCAACCAGAAAGGCCGTTTGCCCGGCCCGGATATAATCGAGAACGACTGCTCCCAGCATAACTCCATTATAAAAAAGCAGCAGAACTGTGCCGATTCCATAGGTTGCTCCCAGTGCAATCATAAAAATGCTGACATGGGTATTATGGGTCATATAAAAAGCAGTGCCGCGCATTTTCTTGTGTTTCAGGAGATCTTCTTTTCTTGATTCCTCTTCGGCAACACGCCTGGCAGGTGAATCCTGCAGATAGGAATAAGGAAGGAGAATATCTTTGGCGCCCGGATCAACGCTGATTACAGCGCCGCCGAAAAGGCAGCCGGAAAAAATGATCAGCAGGGACAGCATTAAGGCAAGACTGTGACGGCGAATCGTTTGCGGGAAAGTAACGAAAAACCAGTTGACTGGTGAAAAACGATGCGGAGTATCTCTCTCTTCCTGCACTTCCCCGTAAGCGCGGGCGACAAGAGATTCCAGATAGCGCCGGATTTCCGGTTCTGCTGAAAATGTTGTTATTTTGGCCAGTCCGGCCGATGTGCGCTGATAAAGATAATGAAAGCGTTTTACTTCATCCAGCGTCATCTTAAGCGCCGGCGCTTTCTCCAGTTCATCCAGCCTGGCTTCCAGTTCCTTCCAGAAAACTTCTTCTTCCTGCAAAAATTTTTGTAAATTAACGATCATATCAACTGCCTCTGTTTGACGGCGGCGTATTGCGAAACTATTTCCGTACAAAATTTTTCGTTATCGAGAATGGAGAAATTTACTCCTCTTAATTGCAGCACTTTCCGGATTTCCAGGAGATTGCGCAAAGTGATATTACCGCTTAAATCCCTGTAAATATCATCGAGAGAATCAATATCAGGCCGCGAAAAGAGACTTTGCATCCCGGCGGGCTTCAACATGTTGACCAAAATGAGATGTTTACGGGCAATCAGGTCCATATTTTTTATAAAACTTTCCGCGAGAACGGGATCATCAAGATTGGTTAAAAATATCAGCAGCGCCCGCCGTCGAAGTCTCTGTCCGATAAAAGTGAAAAGATCATCGAAATCCGGATTGACTGTCTGCGGATGGAGCGCATAGAGCGAATCACGGCAGACATTGAAATGTGTTTTACCATTTTTCGCTTTGATAAAATTCCGCACACGATTGTCAAAACACAGCAGGCCGAAGATATCGCCCTGATGTTCGGCAACAAGTCCCATGATCAGTGCGGTATTGATAAAACGCTCCAATATTACTTCAGAGCAGCGGCCCGTGGACGTTCGTTCATTTCCCGATGAATCTTTGGCCGTACGGGCGCTCAGGCGGGATGCATCGACGATGACATAAACTTCCTGAGTCTTCTCGATTTGAAATACTTTAGTGACCGGACGGTTGCGTCTGGCTGTCGCTTTCCAATGAATGAGATCATAGCTGTCGCCGTGAACATATTCCCGCAATTTTTCAAATTCACGCCCTTGACCGATCTGCCGTTGGGCATGAATGCCGAAAATTCCCCGATTCAGAAAAAGTGCGGCAAGTGATTTTCTTTCCTGCGTTAGATCAGGATATACCCGCACTTCCATATTTATAGCCTCGGATGTCCGGAAAGACCAGAGCCCCAAAAGAGATGCTGTTTCCCGATAACATTTTTCAAATTTATAATTGCCCCGGGTAAGCCCGGTACACGGCCAGGAAAAGTGGAACAGATCATTTCCCGCCGGTAATTCAACTGAAAGCTCTTCATGATCGGGAACAAGCTGATCCGGAAAGGCAAGGCCGATACGAATGTTCATCTTTTTTTCTTTGGCATTTTTTATGCGGAATTCTATATTTCCTTTTTTATTCCTGGACAGACGAACCACGCCGGGGAATTCGACCGTAATACCGTCAAAACGCAAACGTGCAAGAAAGGCATCTATCACGATAATTATTACAAATAGCAGGATTATTCCCGCGGACAGATCAACGACTTCCGGAAAGATAGTGCCGATTATTACAAAAGGCAGAACGATCAGTGCAAAGAAGTAGAGCAGTCTGTTGCGCGGAATAATCATCGGGGGACACCCACCTTGGTAAGTACATTCCTGATGACTTCTTTTACAGTCAGACCTTCGATTTCGTATTCCGGCCGCAGTATCAGACGGTGTTCCATAACAGGGATGGCCAGATATTTGACATCATCCGGGGTAACAAAATCACGTCCTTCAGTTGCGGCAAACGCTCTGCAGGCGAGAATCAAGGATTGAGTGGCACGAGGCCCGGCGCCAACCAGCACACTTTCATGGCTGCGCGTCTCGCGGACAATTTCGACGATATAGTTGATCAATTCCGCGCGGATTATGACAGATTCCAGATTGCTGCGCAGTGATGTTAAATCTTCCGCCGAAATTACGTTCTTAACTTTGCCTTGCGCCAGAATGTCTTCAGGGGATTCCTTTCCCGTCATTCGCTGCGCCAGGATGAGCTCTTCATCTTTTCCGGGATAATCCATTACGATCTTGAGCATGAAGCGGTCCTTCTGGGCTTCGGGAAGAGGATAGGTGCCTTCGTACTCAATGGGGTTTTGTGTGGCAAAAACAGTGAAGTTGGCCGATAATGGATATGTTTCACGGTCGATGGTCACTGCCCGTTCCTGCATCGCCTGCAGCAGCGCCGATTGCGTCTTTGCCGGAGCCCGGTTGATTTCATCGGCCAGCAGAAAAGTTGTAAAAATCGGGCCTTGCGACAGCAGGAATTCATTTTTTTGCATATTAAAAACGTTGGTGCCGGTAATATC
>JBEKJX010000349.1:0-2914 GCA_050011015.1 Smithella sp. | reverse complement strand
TTAAGAGTACAGATAATATTTTTTATTTTAAGTTAATTTTTACCGGACATTTAATTCCTTATCGTGGTAACAGAAAAACCTCATCTGTCCTGTTTATGCTTACATATTAAGGAACAAATCCCTGGGATGATGTGACCAGAGATTATTATTTATACTCTTTGTTTATGTTAAAAGTACAGATGATATTTTACAGCATTAAATGATTACCAGAAATGATAGTGGTTTTCAACCTTTTTTTATGTATTTTTTTATTGACATTTATTCTTGCCGGACGTTTAATTCCTTGTCATTAAGGATGTTAAAAATATAATTGCCCGGTGTGATTATCAAGATCACATGATCTCTCTATATATTTTCCACTCATCGCCGGTTTTTCTTAATTCCAGTGTCTTTTTGCCTTTGCTTCTGAGTTTTGAAGAATGGTAATGTTGGATAAATAATGCCTTCGCCGTGTTTTCATCCGCGGATATTTGTAAATGATCAATGCGAATATTTATATTCTTGCCGTTTTTATGGACATCGGATTTATGCGATATCCAGGCCTCTAAATCCATTTCTTTTGACTGGAAGTCTGACGCGTAACAATCGCGATAAGTTTTCATATCGCCCGATTCCCAACTGGTCAGCCATTTAGTGATCAAATTTCGTATATCTTTTGAGGCTGTATCGTTTGGTCCTTTTTGTTTACTGTCAATCAGAGCCATTTTCTTACCGGTGACGCCGGGTGTTGTTGCGTCATCAACGATATACCATTTGTTGTCAGTCTTTTCCAAAATCAGTTTATTATAAAATCCCTGAAAATTATTGTCGCTGACGGTATAGATTTGGTCAAAAATAATAACGGCATTATTATCTTCCTGCAAAATGGATATGTCCCGCGGCTGTAAGACAAAGTGTTTGTTAATAAATTTCAATTGTTTGATTTTATTATGGATGTCTTCGCGTCTCTTGCCCTTGATTTCTGCGCCCGGCATATATAGGGAATCAATCTTTTTAATATCATATTCCGTAAAAGCCTTATTCCAGGATATTAAAATTTTTTCCAATTCGTTTCTTGAAGGAAGAACATAATTTTGGGGCACCCATTTTATCGATTCGGAAATAACGACGGGGGTTCTGTTTAAATAGATAAAATTGGCAAGGCGCCTCAGATCGCTGTCATGCAAAACTACGCATCCGCTTGATTGTTTAGGAAATAGTGATTTTGTCGTGCCGTGAATCCAGATGTTGCTGCCGTCCCGTCCCGCTCTCTTGTCGGAGATAGTCGGATAATCCAGAGGAAAGGCCAATGTGCCATAAATTTCAGGCGGACCGGGGTTGCGCAGCATTTTGGTCGTAAAAAAAATTCCATTGGGGGTTTTTGCGTCTCCGGCAACTTGTTTGGATCCGGAATGTTTGCCTGTGGAACATGAAGCTTCAAATACTTTTGAAAAGGTTCTATCTTTATGAAAAACGTATATTTTTTGATATTTCTTGTCAACGACAATAACGTAACCGGAAGATAAAGAGACTATCGAATCCGGTATTTTTCTGGAACCGGGAGCAATTTTCGAAATTGATATTTTTTCGGAATCAGGGGTGGCTATCAAATCGGATGTTTCCCCGGAATCAGGGGTGGCTGTCGAATCCGGTATATTTTCGGAATCCGGTGAAACTATTTGATCCGTTATTTTCTCGGAATTTGAAGAGGCTGTCGAATCCGGAGTTTTTCCTGAATCGGCAGAAATTATTGAAAAAGCCTCAACCGGATAGACCAGAAACATTAATGATAATAAAATAATATGATAAATATTCCATTTATTTTTAATCATCATAACAATTAATATCCTCAATTATTTAAATGAAAAAGTAAAGCTCCCATAGCAAAAACTTAATAATCATTCAAGCACTTTAATTGAAAAATCCACAAGTTTTTTAAACTTATCCATGGGTTTTAATCTCTTCAGGTCCAATCCCCGTCGCTTGCGGCGGGGAGATTCATTTTAAAAAAGAATAAAAAAATGATTTACAAAGAGGAAAATAACTATTATAAAAAGCTGTCAGGTAAAATATTAATTGCAATAATAAAATATTTGTTGCAATAATATAAAAACATTGATAATTTAATAAATAGTTTCAAAGTTTCTTATCCGATCTAAAAATAACATAATATATTTTTTAAAAAAATTGAGGAAATTTTTTTGTCAGACCTGAAGAATGATATAAACTCAACAGAAAAACTTCTCAACGTCATACGCGGAAAAGATGAAGAATCTTTCAGCGCGTTGGAGACGCCAAAAGTTTCTTTGTCTGAAAAGAAGCAGTCCCCGAATATCAATGTTATTTCGCTTAAACGTTTCTTCGATAAAAAGAAACATACAGTAGGCGTTGATGTCGGCCGGGAATTTATTTGCCTGGTTAAGACTGCTAATACTTCCGGCGGCAGGCCGGTCCTTGTTGACAAAAAGATTATCAAATACAGTCCGCGGATACCCTACGGTTCGCCGGAATTCAACACATTGTTAAAATCTTCTATCATTGCCTTTTGCGGCTCAATGGCCAATTGCAATATCTGGACGAAAATATCAACGAGCGAAGTTAACATTCATTTCATGAGAGTTCCCCGCGTTCCTAAAAATAAACTGGAAAATGTTATTTACTGGACGGCAAAAAAAGAAGGTTTTATTGATGAAGAAAAATTAATTTTTGATTTTGAACTGCAGGGCGAAATTGTTGATCAGGGCAATTCTAAATATTCTGTTATGGTTTACACAGCCCCTAAAGCGGAAATTGAAAGAATTAAATCCTTGTTCTTTGACATGGGAATAACTCTTGCCGGAATTACAACAGTTCCTTTTGCTCTTCAGAATATTTTCCGGTCAGAATGGATGCCGGTAACTGAAGAAATTTTTGCCAGTTTGTTTATAGGCAATAA
>JBEKJX010000348.1:0-2920 GCA_050011015.1 Smithella sp. | reverse complement strand
ACTGAGGGGTTAAAAAGACAGGATTATCAAGGGTTTGAGTGGTAATAACCTGTGAAAATGCAATTTAACAAATGGGGAATTCTAACAGATACCTCTCATATTTTGACTTTAACTTTGACAAACTAAGTTATTCTAGGTTAAAATAATTTTCATCTAGAGAGTTAACGTTCACTCATGCATTGTAAAAGGTATTTAATGGGGGTAATAATGAAGAAATTTGATGGGCTTATAGTAATCCCGTTGGTATCTATTCTGCTTTCTTCCTGCCAGCTTTTGTTCAACCCGGATTTCGCGAACAAGGCGGGATTGAATCCTCCGCAGGGCACAACAAATTTTCTGGTTTATGTCGCAGGAGAGAACACAAGCGGCAGAGCATGCTACTGGATTAACGGCGCCGAAAAGATTTTAAGTACGTCCAGTGGTTCAATCGCAAATTCGATCTTCGTATCCGGAGGCGTTGTCTATATTGCCGGTCAGGACCAGTCTTTACCCTGCTGCTGGATCAATGGCGCTGAAACTACATTAAACATTAACGGAACTGGTGGTAATGCGAATTCTATATTCGTATCAGGAAATAATATTTATATTGCTGGTTACGATGTAGTGTCAGGGCCGGGGTATGGTAGTTTTTGGATCAACAATGGCAGCGTGAATCACCTGGGAAATCCTGGTGGTGGAAATGCGACTTCTATATTAGCGGCGGGCGGCAATATTTATATCGCAGGAATTGACGGTTCATCGGGACATGGGAAAACCTGTTACTGGATAAATAATTCCGGTGGCGAGGTAAGCTTAACAACAACAGGAAATGCAAGTTCAATCTATTTGGCAAACGGCAATGTTTATATCGCGGGAGTAGACGCCAATGGCTGCGCCTGCTACTGGATTAACAGCAGCTCAGAGGAAACAGTTTTAGGGGCCTTCTCCCCGGCTATCGCAAAATCCATCTTTGTTGCTTGCGGCAATGTTTATGCAGCGGGAGAAGACAATGGCAACGCCTGTTACTGGATAAATGGAGTTGAGCAAAAGCTGCCGGACGGCGCCGGTGCATGTGCCTTTTCAGTATATGTGTGTGTTGTATATCCGCCTGCTTTATAATATTCCCCTGAAAAGGGGCAAATCCTGGGAAGAACGCAATGTTTTAACAAATGGGAAATTTACCAAGAGAATCTATCAAAAGGGAAAATACTGCGAGTCATTTGGAGAAATATTGGTTAAAATGAATAAAAATATTTTTTTAAGAGGTCTAAATGTCAAAGCAAATTTTGAAGTTCTTAATTGGGCTGATAATATCATCAGCAGTCATTCTTCTTGTTTCATGTTCCGCAGTGCTTTCCGGGTCCGGGTCGAATACGCCCAATTCTCCTGTTTCATTTTCAGAAAACTTCAGCCAGGCCAATGCTCTGTCTGCATGGACCATTACGCCGGCAGGTTCCGTCACGATTGTTGGAGGCCAGGCTTCTTTTACTTACAGCGGAACTTCGTCAGGAGCCATAGAAACGCCTTTAATCTTTACCAGCACATCTTTTAAAGTCGTTTCCGACTTAAACATGCATCTATCGCTAGGCACTATGAACATATGTATAGTAACCTCGGCAAGCCAAACATACACTTTTTCTTTTTTCAATAACGGTACTTCTGTTCCGTCGGCAATTCAATTGTTAAGAGGTTCTTCTTCGCTGGGGCAGGCTTCAATCACTCCATCTGATAATTTTACCCTGACAATGGCGGTAAATGGAGGAAGTTTTACAATATCACTGACCGACAAGACAAAAGGAACGGTAGTGGCTACATTCACGGCCACGGATGCTGCACCTTATTCAAGTTTTGTTGGATTAGTTTTAAGCGGCGGGATAACCGGTTATAACACTCTGGTCAGCGATATTTCGGTTTCTTCAATTTAATCGGCAAAACATTATTTAAAACCGCCCCGGTTGAAGGGGCGGTTTTTTTAGGCAGATACTTCACGGGTAACAGATAATGTATATATTGATGGAGATTATTATCGAAAAGATATAGTTTTGAATAACATGTATAATTTACATTTGTAACAACAAAATCAGAGGGAATTTATTTATACACTCTCATCCCGGTCGCTTTATCGAAGAGAAGAATATTTTTGAATTTCAATGAAACCTTTGAGCCTGTTTCAAACTTCCTGCCGATGGGTGCGGTCGTTGTGATCTCATCGTTATTAAGTCCGGCGGTAATTACAGAGATATTCCTGATAGGAATTTGAATCACATCCCGGATCTCCGCCCTGATCGATCCGGCCGGATCGCTTTCCAAAATCTCGATATCCTCCGGGCGTATGCCGGCCTTGAAGCCGGATAAATCCGGTGAAAGGGATCCTCCATCCAGCAGGTTAACGGCCGGGGTTTCGGGGTTCGGGTTAAGGAACTCGGCGACGAAGACGGACGAAGGATTTTTGTACAATTCATCATATGTGCCGACCTGGGTGATTTTTCCTATGTCCATTACAGCGATTATATCCGCAAGGAACAGCGCCTCCTGCTGGTCATGAGTTACATAAACCGTTGTCACTTTCAGCTCTGAGAGAAGCTTGCGGAGTTCTATCCTGTATTTTGAGCGCAGCTTGGCATCAAGGCTGGAGAAGGGTTCATCGAGCAGGAATATCGAAGGGTCCCGGGTGATGCATCTGGCTATGGCTATACGCTGCTTTTCCCCTCCGGAAAGTTTCGCGATTTTACGGTCAAGGAGATATTCGATATCGATCCCCATCAAATCGCTGGTTTTTTTGAATTTTTCCGTTTTTAAAAGCTCCATATCCCTGGTTTTCTTATGGAAAAAGAAGAAGGTAAGAATATTTTTTTTGCCCTTCATATGCGGGTATAAAGCGTAATTCTGGAAGACCATGCCGATTTTCCTTTTTTCCGGCGGAAGAAGCGTGACATCCGTT
>JBEKJX010000347.1:0-2930 GCA_050011015.1 Smithella sp. | reverse complement strand
AAATCACGGATGGTATTGGTCTGGTCACCGTTGGTCACAATCGTCGTGTTGTTCAGAGTCAGAACGGGATTGTAAATAATAAGGTGCGGATCAGTCATTTTGGAAGGATCGGCAGCCATGGTACGGATACCGCCGTCAATGGGATCAAACACCCGGTTGCGGCTGTTGACGCTGCGGCCCATGATAAAATAGGCAATCATGGCTTTTTTGCCGCCAGGCGTTTTCCCGATGCAGATACCGCGGCCGGGATACTCGTTGCCGGCCAGAAATTCGTATAAGTTTTCTTTCATTATCACATTTCTCCTTGATTCATGGTAAGAAATTTTGGCGGGAGTATATGTAGAGAAAATTTGTATGTCAACTGGATTTGGGTAAAATATTAATTTTCAGATTGCAAATACCGACCCAATACGTTAGATACAGGTAAATTTAGACAGCAATACCATCTACATACAAAAGGAGCCTGCATGAAAGCAAAAAGCGCCAAAAAGGCGTTAGTCAGCGTGGTAATGGGCAGCGATTCGGATTTGCCTATAATGACCGAAACAACAAAAGTTCTGGAAGAGTTCGGGATTGATCATGAGCTGATTTTGACTTCGGCGCATCGCACACCACAGCGGACAACAAAGTTTGCTGCCCTGGCAGCCGGACGAGGCGTTAAAGTGATTATAGTCGGGGCGGGAGCGGCCGCCCATCTGGCGGGCGTAATTGCCTCGCAAACAACCCTGCCAGTAATCGGAATACCCATTAACGCAACTGCCTTGAACGGTCTTGATGCACTTCTTTCCACCGTGCAGATGCCCGGCGGGATTCCTGTAGCCACAATGGCCATAGGCAAAGCCGGAGCTAAAAACGCCGCTTTATTTGCCGCCCGCATTCTTGCTCTTGAAGACGAAGAACTCAGAGCCAAGCTTTCAGCATATATAAAGAAAATGGCCAAAGATGTGGAAAAAAAGCAGAAAAATCTGACTACCTCGTAAATCGCTTTAATGCAGCATTGCGCTGCATCCTTAGTCGTTGCGATGTACGCTAAAATTACACTTCGATCCTCGGACTTGGCGCGCCTTGTCTGCTGTCTATTTACAAGGTAGTTTGGAAATTAATTATTTTAAATCCGGGAAACCATTGATGGCTGAAATCCTGAAAATCGGCGCGGATAATTCTGAAGAAAAGATTCTGACCAGAGCGGTGGAAATTCTGGCAGGCGGCGGCATTATCGCCTATCCGACGGAAACTTTTTACGGACTTGGCGCGGATGCGACAAACCCAAAAGCAATCGAAAAGATTTTTGTTGTCAAAGGAAGAGATTTCAAAAACCCCATCTCCCTGATTATCGGCAAGCCTGATGATATTTACCCTCTTGTAAAGGATGTACCTGAATCGGCGGAAAAACTGATATATGAGTTCTGGCCGGGAGCGCTGACGATAGTTTTTTCAGCCTCGGATAAAGTATCTTCTTTGTTGACCGCCGGAACCGGCAAAATCGGCCTGCGTGTCTCCAACGATCCGATTGCTCTGAAAATAGTTCAAAAACTGAAAAAACCGCTTACCGCAACGAGCGCCAATCTGTCCGGCGCACCCGAATGTTCGCTTGCATCCGATGTCGCTGACCGAATCGGCGATAAAATTGACGCGATAGTTGATTGGGGACAAACACCCGGCGGCAAGGCTTCCACCATTATAGATGTTACCTGCAATCCGCCGGTTATTCTGCGCGAAGGAGCAATCACCAGAAAGGCCATCGAGAAACATATTGACACTTGACGAAAAGACGAGCCGGAGCAGGCTATGTTAACAAAGTTAACTGAAGACTGCGGTTTGGTACTATAGACCGCGCATAGAATCAGGACGCAACATGCTCTCATCCCTGTTTTTCAGAACGTCATCGACCGCTTTAATCATTTTTTGCTTGTCTTTCTGTAGCGTGCCGGTAATGGACATATAATTGGAGGCGTGAGTGCCGACAAATTTCATATCATCGGCGGTAATGTTCTCGAATATCTGTTTCATTTCTTCGAGGGTTTCAAAAGGATCCAACAATTCAAACTCGCCTTGTTGCACCTGACGGTATAAGACAGTTCCGGGTACCGGCGTAACCGTAAGTGCTGCCAGATATTGCGGTTTCATTTCATTGCATATTTTTGCCGTAGCCAGGGCATGACGCCTGGAAGCCTCGCCCTTTCCGGCAAGTCCCAGCAAAACCATAGCAGACAGATTGATACCCGCCTCTACCAGATTTTTACCAGCTTCAAGCATCTGGTCGTAACCGACACCTTTTTTTATTTTTTTCAGGAGATCATCGTCACCCGTCTCCACACCGATATAGGCTTTGGTCAGACCGGCAGCCCGCAACGTCTGCAGTTCCTCCATAGATTTCGACAAGGTGCTTTGCGGTCCAACATAGCTGCCCACATGACGCAGTGATGGAAACGTCAGATAAAGCTTTTTAATAATTGTCAGCAGCATATCCGTTTCCAGAGCAATGGCATCGCCATCGCATAAAAATACCTTTTCCAGATCACCGTAGTGATCTCTGGCCATTCTGATGTCTTCCATAATTTCCGAAAGCTGCCGCACACGGTATTTTTTGTCTTTGTACATGCCGCAGAAGGTGCATTGATTGTGTGAACAGCCGATTGTACACTGCAGAAGATAACTGTTGGCCTCGCTAAATGGTCTGAATATATTTCCTTCGTATCTCAAATTTTACCTCTTTTACAAAAAAACAATTAATGCCCTTTCTCTTTCAAAGGATAACGAGGAGGCAACGAGACGTATTATACAAACGTTCCCGAAGCCGACGACCCCGGCCTGCGCCGGGCAGGCTGCGCCAATAAAGTTAGCCGAAGAAAGAGGAAGGGCATTCGATTAAAGAAGGCGTTCCACTCCAATTGTCACAACCGTTGTTTTAATTACGCCCGCGGGCTCAT
>JBEKJX010000346.1:0-2949 GCA_050011015.1 Smithella sp. | reverse complement strand
TAACCATGTCTCTTGAAGAAAAAAGTCCAGTTAAGACAATAAAAGCTCTAAACAAGAAAAACAAAACAATTATGATTGTTGCCGGTGAGGCTTCCGGTGACATGCATGGCGCCAATCTTGTCAGGGAAATGTTAAATTTAGATCCGGCGTTGAATTTTTACGGTATCGGCGGAAACAGATTGCGGGAAGAAGGAGTAGAACTTCTGGCCAATGCTTCGGATATGGCTGTTGTCGGTTTGACCGAGGTTGTTTCCAAATTAGGAAGTATTTTAAAAATTATGGGAATGATGAAAAGGTCGCTGGATGAACGCAAGCCGGATCTTGTCATTTTGATTGACTATCCCGATTTTAATATACCTTTAGCCAAAGCTGCCAGGAAAAGAGGGATAAAAGTATTCTACTATATCAGCCCGCAGGTTTGGGCCTGGCGCAAAGGTAGAATCGGACAAATTAAAAAAACGGTCAGCAAAATGGCGGTTATTCTTCCTTTTGAAGTCGAAACATACCGTCAGAAGGGTTTTGGCGTAAACTATGTAGGCCACCCTTTACTGGACATGGTAAAACTAAATTATTCAAAACCCGAATCGAGAAAAAAGTTCGGTCTTTCCGAAGATGAAATCACGATAGGAATTTTGCCCGGTAGCCGGACCTCGGAAGTCAGGATACTCATGCCGGAATTGCTGCGGGCGGCACAAATATTAAAGCGCGATATGCCGGATTTGCAATTTGTCCTGCCGCTGGCCGATACGCTGGAAGAAACAAGCGTGACTGAAATTATTTCCCGATTTAATGTAGACGTAAAGGTAGTTTCCGGTCATACATATGATGTTATTTCCTGCGCTGATTTAGCGTTGGTTGCCTCCGGGACAGCAACGCTCGAAACCGCTCTTCTGGGAGTTCCCATGATTATAGTCTATAAAATTTCTCTGCTTTCTTATTTCATTGGAAGATTGTTCGTTCACGTGAAGAATATCGGTCTCGTTAATATTATTGCAGGCAAGACAATTGTGCCGGAACTGGTTCAAGGCGATGCCAATGGTAAACGCATTGCCGCAGAGTCTCTGTCTATATTAAAAAATGGAGAAAGAAGACAGAAAATGATAAAAGAACTGGAAGCAATCCGCGCCAGACTTGGCGAACCCGGCGCCGCAAGAAGGGCTGCGCAAATCGCCCACGACATGATATAGGAACAACAATGGAAACTTTTAAAAGATTATTGTTAATGGCAAAGCAATATTACGTGCGCTTTATCTTTGCTGCGATTTGCATGATAATTGCCGGAGGTTTACAATCCGCTCTACCTCTGATTGCCAAACCGGCTATTGACGAAATATTTGTCAGTAAAAATATTGCCGCGTTGAAATGGATTCCTTTTGCGGTGGTCGCCATTTTCCTGTTCAAAGGATTGTGCAACTACGGGCAGAACGTTTTAATGAGTTCCATCGGCTTACACATTGTTATGGATTTGCGCAATAAACTCTATGAACAAATTCAGAAACAATCCTTATCTTTTTTTGCCGAGCATTCCACAGGATTGCTGATGTCACGAATTACTAACGATGTTGCATCCGTTCAAACCGCTGCGTCAGAGGCAATAACAGCATTAGTTAAAGACAGCTTTATGCTGATGTCATTGGTGGGAGTTATTTTCTACACCGACTGGAAACTCGCGACCATCGCGATGTTCGTCTTTCCCCTGACTATCTATCCCATTGCCATGTTTGGCCGAAAAATGCGCAATCTGACAACATCCACGCAAATCACCATGGGAACCTTGAATTCCCTTTTGCAGGAAACCATTTCCGGAACACGCATTGTCAAGGCGTTCGGCATGGAAAAATATGAAAATAAAAGATTCGCCACGGAAAATGCAAAACTGTTTAAATATCACATGAAAGCCGTTTCCATAAATGCCATTTCCAGCCCGCTCATGGATTTTCTCGGTGGATTGGGGATTGCCGCTGTCATTTTTTACGGCGGATACAACGTGGTTCACGGGAATTCGACTCCGGGCACTTTCTTCTCTTTTATTGCCGCGCTGCTGATGCTTTACGAACCGGTTAAACGGCTCACCAATATCAACAATACAATCAATCAGGGCATTGCTGGCGCCGACCGTATTTTCAGTATCATTGATCGTGTGCCGGACATCGAAGATAAGCCCGATGCCTTAGAGCTTCCGCCCATTCATCGCGGCATTGATATTAAGAATGTGACGTTTTGCTATGAAAAAAAACCTGTATTAAAAAATGTCAATCTTTCCATTAAGGCAGGAGAAGTTGTTGCGTTTGTCGGTATGAGCGGCGGAGGGAAGACGTCGCTCGTTAATTTGATACCAAGATTTTATGATGTCAACGAAGGCAGCGTTCTCATTGACGGATATGATATCAGAGATGTTTCCCTGCCATCGCTGCGCAAACAGATTGCCATAGTAACGCAGCAGACAATTCTTTTTAATGATACGGTTAGAAATAATATCGCTTACGGCGATATTCAAAGAACGGAAGAAGGCATCATCAATGCCGCCAAGGCAGCCAACGCTCATGATTTTATTGTCCGCCTGCCGAAAGGATACGACAGCAATATCGGAGAACTTGGCACTAAACTCTCCGGAGGTGAGAAACAGCGAATATCCATTGCAAGGGCGCTTTTGAAAAATGCTCCTATTTTAATTCTTGACGAGGCCACTTCGTCGCTGGATACGGAAGCGGAAATTGAAGTGCAGGAAGCTTTGGATAATCTCATGAAAGGCCGCACCACTTTAGTTATAGCGCACAGGCTCTCAACAATCAGAAATGCCGACAGAATTATTGCGCTAGTTAACGGGGTAATCATTGAAGAAGGGGACCACGAAACGTTGCTTAAGAAAAAAGGTGAATATTTCCGTCTGTATAATTTGCAGTTCAAAGATGAAGGAAGTGATGAGAAAAATGATCAATTGGCAAAGGA
>JBEKJX010000345.1:0-2966 GCA_050011015.1 Smithella sp. | reverse complement strand
ACGCCTTAAATGTGGTTCAAATGATTATTCAGGAACTGTTGGACATTTATAGATCCTGCACACTCTGTCCGCGCGCCTGCGGGGTTGACCGGACAAAAGGCGAACTGGGCTATTGTCGTTTGCCTGCCGATATAGTCATGAACTGCGCACTATCCCATCATGGTGAAGAGCCTCCTTTGTCGGGGACACAAGGGGCCGGAACGATTTTTCTTTCATCCTGCAATCTGGGTTGCATCTATTGCCAGAACTATCAGATTTCTCATAACGCGCAGGGACGCAATCTGACGATATTGCAACTGGCAGCAGTCATGCTCGATCTGCAAAAAAGCGGCTGCCATAATGTTGAACCGGTTACACCGACACCACAAGCACCGCTGGTAATGGAAGCACTATGCCTGGCACGCGCGCAGGGACTCACTGTTCCGTTTGTTTACAATTGTGGCGGTTATGAAAATCCGAACGTTATCCAGATGTTGGAAGACATGGTGGATATTTATCTGCCCGACTTTAAGTACGGACTGGAAGAAGACAGCGTTATGTTTTCTTCCGCGCCGGGATATCCCCGTTTCGCCCTGGATTCTTTAAAAGAAATGGTGAAGCAGGTAGGCGACGGTCTGGAGATAAAAGACGGCGTTGCTCAAAAAGGAATCATTATCCGCCATCTGGTTTTACCCGACAGAATTGAAAACTCCAAAGAAGTTTTAAGAATGATTAAAAAAGAAATATCCACATCGGTTTTTTTAAGCCTTATGTCTCAATATACCCCGGTTGCCAAAGTGCGCAATCATCCGATTCTAAAACGCAGAATTACTAAACACGAATATGAACAGGTAACTGATTACGCTCTGAAGTTAGGTTTTGATAATATTTTTGTCCAGGAAGTCAACGACGAGGAACTTACTCCCGACTTTGACCGTAAAAATCCGTTTGATTAATTACACCGGATTGCCTTTTTTGAAACCTTATTAATTTCTGAATATTGATTAACTTCTTTCCCGGAGATTTATGACGTAACTTCTACAATAATAAAAGCAGGGGGCATTTAAAAGACTTTTAGAGTTGTTAAAAAATGTTCAGATGCAAGGCGCGCAAAAACTGAACCGCGAGGCGTATATCTCATACGTTGAGCGGTGCGGTTTGCAGCGCAACGCCACAGATGAGCGTTTTGTAAAACCCTTCGGCTTTTACCGGTAAGGAATAGATATGTTTATTATTGTGCTTCCCTTGTGGGAATGCGCGCCCGGTCAAAAGCCCCTGCCTACGGCATTTCGAAAATTTGAACTCCAGCCGGAGGCGTAAACTGGAAAATTTTTCGTGTAAGTCCCGTATTAATGGAAATATTGGAAAATCTCAGCGTTGTGGAATTGCCCATAACGTCATCAAAGCTTATTTGCAAAATATAAAAATTGTTTTTATCAATCGTAAGATGAACCGAATTACAGGCGGCCGTCTTTTCCCTGGGAATCAAAACAAGCAAATAATTATCGTCTTTGTCCATAGCATGGGGTTCGGCATATTTGATTATAAAATCATCTTTCAGTTTTCCCGTTCCGGCAAAAAAGTTAATTAAAAACTTCGATTGAAAAATACTTTCCGACTTCTGCTTATAAGCAACCTTTTCCTTTTCAATATAAAGCCACGCCGTCTGACTGTTAATAACCAGTTTTTTCCCCTGTGGTTTCGTATACTCCCAGAGCATACTCTTTGGATTCTTAAAAAAAACTCTGCCTTCTTCCCTTTGAGTTTTTTTAATCGATTTTATTATCGCTTCCTGAATGAAATCAGCCTTCAGATCTTTTGTTTTCTCATAAGAGCCCTGAAGCTTTTGCGCGATATCGACAACTGCCGGAAGTTCTTCGGAAAAAACGTAAGCGGGCACAGCCATCAGCGATAAAATAAGGAAAAGAACAATCCCTGTTGCCGTAAATAGCTTATTTGTTTTGAAAAAAAATCTTATCATTTTTTATAAAAAGCAGAGTCTCAGACGAGACACCATTTCCTTTAAAGTTTATATCTGTCTTTATCCATAGGGCATAAGTGATGATGATTAAAGGCTATATCAATAACTTATTGATTATATTTAATATTTTAATTGCACAAACCTTGGGCAATTTGGTGTAAAATCGTAACAATTACGCACTTACAGAGATTATCAACAAAGTTATCAACAGCCATTTCCACAGTCTTGTGGAATACAAATCCAAGTGTCTGTATATAAGAAGAAAAATAAAAATTTACTTCTTTGGCGTCTTTTTTCCATTAAATATTTTTATACGCCATCCGAAAGGATCATCCTTCAATCCATACTGGATTTTCATAATTTCATCATATAATTTTTCAGCCAGCACTCCTGTTTTGCCACCGTTGATCAGATATTCCTTGCCACGGAAATGAATATGTCCCACCGGCGAAACGACAGCCGCCGTTCCGGAAGCAAAAGCTTCTTTCATCAAACCATTTTGCGAGGTAGCTATAACTTCATCAATAGATATTTGTCTTTCGACGACTTTTGTTCCCAAATGCTTTGCCAAAGTAATAACTGAATTTCGCGTAACACCCGGTAAAATTGATCCGCCCAAATGAGGCGTTATTAATTCATTGCCGATCAGAAAAAAGATATTGCTGGTGCCGACCTCTTCCACGTATTTTTTTTCAGAGGAATCCAGCCAGAGAACCTGCGTGTATCCCATATTCGTAGCAATTTTACTTGCATAAAGACTGGCGGCATAATTACCGGCGGCCTTGACATGTCCAATTCCTCCGCGTACTGCGCGGGAATATTCCTCCGACACAAACATTTTTGTCGGAGAGAATCCCTGAGGATAATAGGCGCCAACCGGCCCGACAACAATAAAAAACAGATATTCAGATGCCGGATGCACACCGAGGGCTGCCTCGGTCGCAATCATTGTCGGACGGATATACATAGAAGTGCCGATTCCCTTTGGGATCCAGTCCTTTTCCAA